>DATBWN010000064.1:0-2969 GCA_036514755.1 Dehalococcoidia bacterium
AGAATGACATGTAATCGGACCGCTATTTGAGATAAAGTATCTCCTATGGCGGTCGAGATAGAGGGGAGAAAGACGCCAGCGGCGCCGGCCGCGCCGCCGGCGCTGCGCTTCGAGCGCGTCTCCGTGCGCCTCGGCGAGCGCCTCGCCCTGCGCGAGGTCGATTTCGCCGTGCAGGCCGGCGCCTTCGTCGGCCTCATCGGGCCGAACGGCTCCGGCAAGAGCACGCTCCTGCGCGCCGCGCTCGGCGTGGTGCCGCTCGCCGACGGCCGCGTCGAGGTGGAGGGGCTTTCGCCGGACGAGGCGCGCGACGCCTTCGCTTACCTGCCGCAGCGGCGCCAGGTGGAGATCGACCTGCCGCTGCGCGCCTGGGACGTCGTGCTCATGGGCCGCCTGCGCCGCGAGCGCTGGCTGCGGCCGGCGAGCCGCGCCGACAAGGAGGTCGCCTCCTGGGCGCTGGAGCGCGTCGGCCTGGCGGAGCGTCGCAACGCGCCCATCGGCGAGCTCTCCTTCGGCCAGCAGCAGCGCGTCTTCTTCGCCCGCGCCCTCGCCCAGGAGGGCCGGATCATCCTCCTGGACGAGCCGATGAACGGCGTCGACACGCAGACGCAGGACATCTTCGTCGAGCTGCTGGCCGGCTTCCACGCCGAGGGCAAGACCATCGTCATGGCGACGCACGACCTGAACCAGGCCGCGGCCATCTGCGACAACCTCTGCGTACTCAACCAGCGCCTCCTAGCCTACGGACCCGTGGAGGAGACGCTGACGGAGGATGTCCTGGCCGAGGCGTACGGCGTCCACCTGCACTTCACGCACCGCGATACCGGCCTCGACCACATGCTGGAGGACGCGCACCACCACGACGGCGACGAAGGGCCCCCCGGTGCTCGACTGGTTTAGCGACCCCCTCTCCTTCCGCTTCATGCGCCTGGCGCTGGTCGAGGTGGTCGTCGTCGGCGTCGTGGCGGGCTTCCTGGGCAGCTACGTCGTGCTGCGCGGCCTCGCGTTCGTCGGCGACGCCATCGCGCACGCTGTGTTTCCGGGCGTCGTCATCGCCTTTCTGGCGAACGTGAGCATCTTCGCCGGCGGCGCCGCCTTCGGCGTGCTGACGGCGCTGGCGATAAGCGGCCTCTCGCTGACGCGCCGCGTCCGCGAGGACACCGCCATCGGCGTTGTTTTCGCCGGCGCCTTCGCCCTCGGCGTCGTCCTCATTAGCTCGTCGCCGGGCTATACGCGCGACCTGACGTCGCTGCTCTTCGGCGACGTGCTGGCCGTGACGACGACCGACATCTACCTCAGCGTCGTCATCGGCGGCGCGGCGTTTGCCGTCGCCTTCCTCCTGCGACGCGTCCTCGTGCTGGCGTCTTTCGACCGCGAGATGGCGGTGGCGATGGGCCTACCCGTCTTCTTGCTCGATACGCTGCTGCTGCTGCTGATCACGCTGACCATCGTCATCGCGCTGCGGGCGGTGGGCAACGTGCTGGTGCTGGCGCTGTTCGTGACACCGGCGGCGACTGCGCGCCTGCTCGTGGACGACTTGGGGCGGATGATGGCGCTGAGTACGCTGCTGGGCGCCGTGAGCGGCGTGGTTGGGCTATACCTCTCCTGGCATACGGACCTGGCGGCGGGCGGGATGATCGTGCTGACGGCGACGGGCATCTTCGTGGCGGCGCTGCTGCTGTCGCCGCGCGCCGGGCTGCTGGGGCGCTGGCTGAGGGCCGGTGGCGCTGAGGGCGCAGCAGCGAAGGCCTGAGTCGTCGGTCTGCTAAGCTGCGGGCGTGGAAGCGCCGTCGCTTACTGCGGAGCTGGCAGCGCGGATAGAGCGAGCCCTCAACCTCGGGGCGGAGTCGCGGATAGGGTCAGTCGGGCTGCTGCCCGGCAATCCGCTCGGCGTCGAGCGCCGCCAGTGGGAGCGCGTCAGCGCGACGCTGGTTCGGCGAGATGTCCTCTACTATGGCTACTTCAACGCCATTCGCGGCGCCGGCAAAGGCGAGGAAGCGCACTTAGACCAGGCGGCGGCTTGGTTGAGGAGCAATGGCAAGCACTGCGGCGTCTCCATCTCGCCCTTCGACGCCGACGAAAGCCTGCTTCATCACTTGGCGGAATGCGGCCTGCGGCAATCGAGGTTCATGACCGTGCTGTATGGCGTCCCGGCGCCGCGTCAAACTGAGGGTCAGGCTGCTGCCGTTGAGGAAGTAGACTCGGCGAGCGACCTCTTCCTGGGCCTCTGGCTGGAAGGCGCGCCGGAGGCGGACAGAGCGTTCTTTCGGACGCTGGGACAGGCCGAGTTCCGGGACTGGCGCTGCTACGTGGCGTTCGTGGAGGGCAGGTTGGCCGCTCATGCTTGCCTCTACATGCGCGAGGGCGTGGGTGTCCTGGCCTCGGCTTGGACGTCAACGCAAGCGCGGGGGCGTGGCTGCCAGACCGCTCTCCTGCGGAGGCGCATCGCCGACGCTGCCGAGGCGGGCTGTGACCTCGTCGTCAGCCAGTGTGTCCCAGGGTCGCAGAGCCAGCGGAACCTGGAGCGCGCGGGGCTTCGCACCGCCTATACGCAGGCGATCTGGGAAGATACGCGGCCGGCCTAGCGGACCATCAGCGCCAGGCGCTCGTCCGTGACCTCGGCGGGCAGGGGCTGGTTGGGGCCGCTGTAGACGCGGTAGCCGTCCTCCGGGTCGCGCACCCAGGCGAGGCCGGCGTTGACCAGCTGGCGCACGCCGTCGATGACGTGGCGGGCGTCGTAGAGGACGGGCAGGCCGAGACGCGTCAGGAAGGGGACGACGGCGCGGGCCACGTCGCGGCCGCCGGTGAACAGCTCGGCCTCGCGCAGGGTGAGCAGCGTGAGGCTGGAGAGGAAGTCGGCGGCGGCGAAGGTCTGCGGCAGGCGCTGCCAGAGCGTCGACCACAGCGTCGCCTGCGGGTCCGAGAGGTCGAGGGTGGCGGCGCGGCTGTCGAGCTCGCCGCGCTCGTCGCGC
>DATBWN010000065.1:0-3285 GCA_036514755.1 Dehalococcoidia bacterium
GCGCCGCTGGCGGACGCCGACGCGGCGCTCAGCCAGCCCGGCATCGACGCCCTCGTCGTCGAGGCGGCGTCCAGTTTTGAGGAGACGCGCCACCTGCTGGAGTCGCCGGCGCGGCCCGCCCGCGTGCCGCTGCTCCTCCTCCTGCGCGCGGAGCAGATGGCGGGCTTCGACGCGACGTTGCCCGTGGACGACTTCGTCGTGCTGCCGGCGATGACGGAGGAGCTGGCGCTGCGCCTGCGGCGCGCCGTCTGGAGCAAGACCGGCGTCGACGCGGAAAACGTCCTGCGCAGCGGTGACCTGCTCATCGACTTGGCGAACTACAAGGTATTCGTCGGCCAGCAGCCGGTCAGCCTCACGTTCAAGGAGTTCGAGTTGCTGCGCTTTCTGATGATGAACCGCGGCAAGGTGTTCACGCGCGAGGCGTTGCTCAACCGCGTCTGGGGCTACGAGTACTACGGCGGCGCCCGCACCGTGGACGTGCACATCCGCCGCCTGCGCAGCAAGATCGAGACCGGCGCCGTCTACATCGAGACGGTGCGCAACGTCGGCTATCGCTTCCCTACTGACCGCTGAACGGCGCGAAAGCGCAAGTTAACGCTACCGTAATCACGACGAAACATAGCTGTAACATCGCGCCGCTACTCTCCCGACGATGGCGTGGCGGAGGACGCCGCGTTCGTCGCGTCCGGACGCCCTGGGGGCAAAGCAAGCGGGAGGTAGACATGGACACGGGCGATACCGCGTGGGTCCTCGTTTCGTCGGCGCTGGTAATGCTCATGACGCCGGGCCTGGCGCTCTTCTACGGCGGCCTGGTGCGGAGCAAGAACGTGCTGGGCACGATCATGCACAGCTTCATCATGCTGGGCCTGGTCAGCATCCAGTTCGTGCTCATCGGCTACTCGATCGCCTTCGGTCCGGACCAGGGGGGGCTGGTAGGCAACCTGGACTGGGCGTTTCTCCGCAACGTCTCCGCCACGGAGCCGAACGCCGCCTACGCGGCGACGATCCCGCACCAGACGTACATGATCTTCCAGCTGATGTTCGCGGTGATCACGCCGGCGCTCATCACCGGCGCCTTCGCGGAGCGGGCGAAGTTCAGCACCTTCATCGTCTTCATGCTCCTCTGGGCCACCCTGGTCTACGACCCCATCGCCCACTGGGTCTGGGGCGCCGGCGGCTGGCTGGGCCTCGTCGCTGAGGAGAACGGCGACGTCGGCCTCAAGGCGCTGGACTTCGCCGGCGGCACCGTCGTCCACATCAACGCCGGTGTAGCCGCCCTGGTCGCGGCGATTATCTACGGCAAGCGCCACGGCTTCGGCCGGGAGCCCATGGAGCCGCACGACATAACGATGGTCGTCGTCGGCGCTTCGCTGCTCTGGTTCGGCTGGTTCGGCTTCAACGCCGGCAGCGCCGTTGCCGCCGGCAGCCTCGCCTCCAACGCCTTCGTCGTCACCCATACGGCTACGGCCGCTGCCGCGCTAACGTGGGCCGGCCTGAGCTGGTTCTTCCTCGGCAAGCCGAGCGTCGTCGGCGCCGCTGCCGGCGCGGTCGCCGGCCTCGTCGCCATCACGCCGGCGTCCGGCTTCGTGACGCCCATGGCCGCGCTGGCCATCGGCGTCGGTGCCGGCTCCTTCTGCTACCTCGCCGTGCGGCTGCGCGCAAAGATTGGCCTGGACGACTCGCTGGACGTCGTCGGCGTGCACGGCGTCGGCGGCACCTGGGGCGCCATCGCCACCGGCATCTTCTGTGTGACCTCCGTCAACGCGGTCGCGCCGGACGGCCTGCTAGAGTCCGGCAGCTTCGACCAGCTCGGCAAGCAGCTGGTCGCCGTCGGCGCGACCATCGCCTACTCCTTCGTCGCCACGTACGTCATACTCAAGGTTCTCGACCTTGTCATGGGGCTGCGCGTCAGCGAGGAGGAGGAGATCGTCGGCATCGACGTCAGCCAGCACGGCGAGCGCGCTTACCTGCTGGACGGCGGCGCTCCCTATGCCGGTATCCCCGTGGCGTTGGAGAACAGCCAGTCGTACACCGGCACACCGTCATCGACCGCCTCGCAGGCGTAGGGCTAGCAGCGAGACAAGGAGCGCGAAACGATGAACAAAGTCGAAGCGATCGTCCGGCCGGAGCGGCTGGAAGTGGTGAAAGAGGCGCTCGCCGCCGCGGGCTTCGTCGGCCTCAACATCGTCAACGTCACCGGCCGCGGCGTCCAGAAGGGCATCGTCCACACGGGGCGAGGTGGTGAGGAGTACAGGGTGGACATGCTGCCCAAGAGCAAGATCGAGCTTGTCGTCAAGGACGCGGACACGCAGCGCGCCGTCGACGTCATCATCCAGGCGGCCCGCACGGGCTCGATCGGCGACGGCAAGATCTTCGTCAGCCCAGTGTCGGACGCCATCCGCGTCCGCACGGGCGAGCGGGGGGATTCGGCGCTGTAGCACGTTACGTTTGGATGAAATTCGGGCGCCAGGGACGAGAATGAGCCTCATTTCTTGGCGCCCGACCCTTCAAAGGCGTATAAGTGATGCGAAACGGCCCTGATTCGGCCCAGTTGCCGTAGGTTGACAATAAAAATAACGAGGAGGAGAGACCTTGCCTACGCCTGAGAACATTCGCGAGCTGATCCGTAAGCACAACATCAAGATCGTTGACCTCAAGTTCAACGACCTGCCGGGCATCTGGCAGCACTTCTCCATCCCGGTGGAAGAGCTGGAGGCGGGCGCCGTCTGGGAGGACGGCGTCGGCTTCGACGGCTCCAGCATCCGCGGCTTCCAGAAAATCCAGGAATCGGACATGAACCTCTTCCTGGACGCCAGCACCGCCGTGCTCGACCCCGCCTGTCAGATTCCGACGCTCTCCGTCATCTGCGACATCTACGACCCGATCTCCAAGGAGGCCTACAGCCGCGACCCCCGCTACATCGCCAAGAAGGCGGAGGCCCACCTCAAAGCGACCGGCGTCGCCGACACGAGCTACTGGGGGCCCGAGCTGGAGTTCTTCATCTTCGATGACATCCGCTTCGACTCGACCGAGAACTCAAGCTACTACTACATCGACTCCATCGAGGGCGAGTGGAACACCGGCCGCGACGAGAAGCCGAACCTCGGCTACAAGCCGCGCTACAAGGAAGGCTACTTCCCTGTCCCGCCGCACGACTCCTATCAGGACCTGCGCAGCGAGATGATCATCAAGATGGCGGAGATCGGCATCCCGGTCGAGAAGCAGCACCACGAGGTCGCCACCGCCGGTCAGGCCGAGATCGACTTCCGCTACGGCACCCTCGTC
>DATBWN010000066.1:0-7204 GCA_036514755.1 Dehalococcoidia bacterium
CCTTCGACAGGCTCAGGGCAGGCTCCTTCGACAGGCTCAGGGCAGGCTCCTTCGACAGGCTCAGGGCAGGGGGACCGCGTCATCCAGACGGCGGCGGACGGCAACGGCCCCGTAAATGCCCTCGACGCCGCCGTGCGCAAGGCGCTGGCCGAGTTCTACCCCGGCATCAACGACATCCACCTCGTCGACTACAAGGTGCGCATCATCGACTCCAGCGCCGGCTCCGGCGCCTCCGTGCGCGTCCTCATCGACTGCTCGGACCCGGAGCACTCCTGGCAGACCGTCGGCGCCAGCACCGACATCATCGAGGCCTCCTGGCTCGCCCTGGCGGACGCCTACCAGTGGTGGATGCTCAGGCACCCTTAGCGCGCTACCAGGTGTGAAATGGGTAAAGGACCTGCCTCCATTGATGATGATGTTTCCCGTCTAAGGAGCCAGATCGATCGCGCAGAGATCATTCTCCATCGACTTGATGCTGGGGAACGATTGAGCCTTGTGCTGCCCGCTATCAAGCGAGTAGCGGACGACCATGCTGATGTCGCTGGCTCTACGTGGCTCGCGATGGAGATAAGGGGAGTCAACACGTCGGAAGAGGCGCCGCTGGTCACGAGCCCCGAAGTGGGGTCGGGCCTGGATAAGTTCGGCACTCTCCGTGCGATCGAAGATACAGAGGCATTGACAATCGCAGCTGTGAAGCGCGGCGTGCGCTCCTCGAATGCACTAAGGAAACACGTTCTTGTGGAGTCAATTTCTCATATCGAGAAAGCCATACCTCGCGAAAACGAGTTTGTTGAAGATGTCCGCACGCAGATGCGGGCAGGGACGCTTGTCGCCTCGGAGTGGTCAGATAGACTGCTGCGCGTGAACGCATACAACCATGAACGGGAGCGGGTTCTAGAGCTCGTAAGAACTGAAGCTTATGATTATGTAAGCTACGTGATTCGAGAACTGAACGCTGAATTGCAAGGCAGCTTACTGGTGGGCCCTGAATATCGTCTTGTACTTAGTAACATGTCGGCCTTGGATACGGAGCTAGGCGACGACCTTCGTGCAGCGCTGGATAAACTGTCGAGTTCGAACCCTGCGGATTGGAACGCCTCAGCGCTTCTATGCCGGAACGTCGTCTTGAAATTGGGCCGGAATCTGTGGCGCATGCCGGACGAAAAGTACTATTGCGGCGTGCTGGGAACCGAGTTGGACTTGAAGGGCGAGAGGGAACTCAACAAGCTAACCGCATACGTCGATCGGTTCTTCTGTGCGACCGGGGACGAGACTCTGCGGCCGGAAGTGGAGGCCTTGTTGGCTCTCGCGAAAGACGTATATGGCCGGGGGTCAGCGGGAAAGCAGCAGGTCCGAAAGCACGCTGCGCAGCAACTGGTCGTTGACACGTTCGATCTCGTGGCAAGGCTGCACTCCCTAACAGAGCTGCAGCCGGCCGTGGGATAGACTACAGCGTGACCCGGCCTACGGCCCGAAGGCGAGGACGGCGAAGGCCGTCGCGCCGCCGTCCATCGAGAGCAGCAGGACGACCTCGTCCTTCTGCAGGTCGGCGGCCTTGATCGCGCCGACGGCGCGCTGCAGCGTCGTCTTCTCGGTCAGCGCCATGGTCACCGGCAGGCCGCCGTCGATGGGCTGCACCGTCACCGACGTCTCGCTCGCCTCGACGACGCGACCGACGCGAACGCTATCGGAAGAGACGCGTTCGAGCAGCGGCAGCAGCTCCTCGGGCCTTACCTGTCCGCCTTCGAGCTGGCGCTGGAGGAGCTCGCGCAGACGGGGCGGCAGGCCCTGCAACGCAGGCGTCGGCGCGCGTCCAGGCGCTATAGGCATTGCCTCGATCTGGGCGCCGGGCGGCGCTTCGCCCAGAGTCACCTCCGCCCGCAGCTCGCGGTCGCCCCGCTCGTAGGTGAGGACGATACGCGTGCCCGGCTTCTTCGCCTCGACGGTCCGGCGCAGCGCCTCCGGCGTCCGCACCACCTCGCCGTCCACGGCGCGGATGACGTCGCCGACGCGGATGCCGGCCCTGGCCGCCGGCCCGTCCGCCTCGACGCTGGCGACGCGCAGGCCGGTCGCGATGTCCCGACCGAGGACGAGCGGGACGCTGACGCGCAGGCCCAGGTAGCCCTTGTCGGTGCCCTTGTCGCCGCCGTTGCCGTCCCCGGCGATGAGCACGCCGGCCAGGGCGCCGCTGACGATGAGCAGGGCAGCCCCCAGGATGACGATGGGGATGAGGAGACGCCTGTCCATTCGGTTTGTTCGGCTATCGGGCTCGGTCAGCCCTCACCCCGGCCCTCTCCGGGGAGAGGGTCGATCGGCAGCGTGATGACGAACTCCGTGCCCGCCTCGGCGCTGCTCGTCGCCGTGACGGCGCCGCCGTGCGCCTCGACGATCTCCTTCGTTATCGCCAGCCCCAGGCCGGTGTTGGCGTCGGCGCGGGCGCCCGTCGGGTCGGCCTGGAAGAAGCGGTCGAAGATCAGCGGCAGCGCCTCCGAGGCGATGACCGAGCCCGTGTTGTGCACCGCCAGACGGACGTGCCCGTTCTCCGCGGCGGAGCGCAGCGTCACGCGGCCGCCCGCCGGCGTGTGACGCACCGCGTTGTCGACGATGTTCGCCAGCGCCTGCTCCAGGCGGCGGGCGTCTGCCTTGATCGGCGGCGTCGGCGTCGCGTCCACGACGAGGCCGACCTCCGCCTGCTCGGCGCGGCGCTGGAAGCGCTCGCTCGTCGCCGCCAGCAGCTCGTTTGGGCTGATGCGGTCGAGGTGCATGATGAACTCGCCCGCCTCCACCTGCGAGAGGTAGAGCAGGTCGTCGACGAGGCCGCGCATGCGCTGCGCCTCGTCGTTGATGATGCGGCCGGCCTCCGCCAGGTCCTCGGGCCTCGTCACGGCGCCGTCGACGATGGCCTGGGAGAAGCCCTGGATAGAAGTGAGGGGCGTCTTCAGCTCGTGCGAGACGTTGGCGAGGAAGTCGCGCAGCGTGCGGTGGGAGCGGCTGACCTGGCGTGCCATGGCGTCGAACGCCTGCGAGAGGCGGGTGACCTCCTCGCCGCCGCCGAAGCTCGGGAGCTGCTGGTCGTAGCGGCCGCGCGCCATCTCCTCGGATGCGGCCGTGATCTGGCGCAGCGGCTGGCTGATGGAGCGGGCGAGGAGGCTGGCGGCGACGACGCCGGCGAGGAAAGCGACGCCGCCGGCGAGGAAGAGGCGCGGCAGCAGGTCGCGCCAGGCGTGGCTGACGGCGCCGGCATCGACGGCGAGGACCGCCTGGTAGCGCGGCACGAAGGCGCCCGGCAGGCCCGGGATCGTCGCGACGGCGCCCTGGTCGGGGCTGTAGAAGATGAGCAGGTTCTCCGCCGCGCTGCGCAGCCGCTGCCAGCGGAAGCGCACGCCGTCCAGCGGCCGGGCGGGCACGCCCTGCTGGTTGAGCTGGGCGATGGTGGCGCCCCGCAGCGTCGCGTCCGAGTCGGCGACGATGGTGTCGCCGTCGATGAGGAGGATGCGTATGCCCTGGCCGCCGTACTCGCCCTCGAGGACGGCCTGGATCTCCGTCGGGTCGGTTATGCCGTTGGCCTGGAGGAACGCCGCGCGTACGGCAACCGGCTCCGCCAGCCGGCCGACGCGCTCGCGCGCCGCCCTCACCTGCTCTGTGCGCAGCAGGTACGCCGTCGCCGCGCCTGCCAGGAAGAGTGAGAGGAAGACAAGGGCGCCGAAAGAGAGGATCAGCCTCCCTCTAAGGCTTCGCGGCAGCAGACTCCTCGTCCAGGACAAGCTTGTAGCCCACCCCCCATACTGTTTGTAGGCGCGCCGTCGCGCCGGCCAGCTTCTCGCGTAGCCAGGCGACGTGGACGTCGATGGTGCGCGTATCGCCGTAGAAGTCCTGGCCCCAGACCAGGCTCAAGAGCCGCTCCCGGTCCAGTACCACGCCCTGATAGCGCATGAAGGCGGCCAACAGGTCGAACTCCTTCGCCCGCAGCGAGACCGCCTTGCCCGCCACGCTGACCTCCCGCCGCAGCGGGTCCAGGCGCACGTCGCCCACCTCGAGGACGGCCTCCGGCGCGACGGAGCCCTGGCTGCGCCGGAGGACCGCCTTGACGCGCGCCACCAGCTCTCGCGGGTTGAAAGGCTTCGTCACGTAGTCGTCCGCGCCGACCTCGAGGCCGACGATCTTGTCGACGTCGTCGCCGCGGGCCGTGAGGATGATGACGGGGATGTTCGAGGTCTTGCGCAGCTCCCGGCAGACGCTGAGGCCGTCCAGCTCCGGCATCATGATGTCGAGGATGACGAGGTCGGGGCTCAGCTGGCGGGCCTTCTCCAGCGCCTGTTTGCCGTCGTGCGCCTCCTCGACGCGAAAGCCCTCGTTCCCCAGGTAGAGGCGCGCCAGTTGGACGATGTTCTTTTCGTCGTCGACAACGAGGATCGTGTTCGCCATCTTCGGAGGCGGGCCGCCACCTTTACTCCTCACCATACCACACGCCCCACAGCCGCCACGGGAGCAGACCCGCCCCTCCATCTCAGTATCAGCGGGCGAACCTAAGCGGCGGCTAACGGCCCATTAAATAAGTGTGAAGCGCGGTCCGGCCCTACTGGGGCGCGCCGGTGCTGATCACCAGCGTGACTGAGGCCGTGGCGTCCGCCCTGGCGCCGGCGGCCGGCGACTGCTTGAAGACGATCCCTCTCGCCACCTCTCGATTCGGCACCTCGAGGATCACGTAGTTGATCTGGTTCTCGCTGAGGACGGCCAGGGCGCTGGCGCGGTCGGCGCCGACGAAGTCGGGGAAGCGGCCAGGCTCGATGGGCCCGATCGCCTCGCCCTGCGCCGGCGCTCCCGTGGCGTTCGTGCCCGCAGTGCCCTGCGCTCCGGGGCTCGTCGCCGGCGAGCCCGCCGTCTGCGTCTGCAGGTCGGTGACGGCGTTGTCGCCGCTGCGCAGGAGGAGCAGCCCGGCGCCGAGCAGGAAGAGGGCGACCAGCCCGGCGACGAGCCAGTTGACGTTGATCAGCTGCGCCGGCGCCCGCGCCACCGACGGCAGCGGCGCGATGTCGACCGTGAGGTCGCCGTTGGGGAAGACGCGTACCAGCTCTTCCGCGTTCAGGCCCAGGTAGCGCGAGTAGGTGCGCAGGAAGCCGCGCGCGTAGACAGGCGCCGGGAAGATCGCGAAGTCTTCCGTCTCCAGCGCCTGGAGGTAGCGCCGCGAAACGTGGGTATCGCGTTCCGCGTCCTCGATAGTTATGCCGCGGGCGCGTCGTGCCCGCGACAACGTATTGCCAAGTTCACCCATATTTGGTTCAGCGGGGCGAGCCCACTATAGAAGCGCGGTCAGCTTAGCGTCAAACGAGCCTGGCAGTGCGCAGGCTCGCTAGAAGTCTAGCGCATCTGTCGCGGCGGGCGCCAAGCCGCTAAGATCGGCGCGCATGCCCGCGAAGCACCGCCTCGGCAGCCTCGACCTCGCCATCCTCTCCGACGGCCGCTTCTTCATCGACGCCGGCGCCACCTTCGGCATCGTCCCGCGCTTGCTCTGGGAGCCCTTCGCCGGCCCCCTGGACGACCGCCACCGCCTCACCCTCGGCCTCAACTCCCTCCTCTTGCGCTCCCAGGGCAAGCTCATCCTCGTCGAGACCGGCGTCGGCGACAAGCCGGGCGGCTGGCGGCGCCAGTCCAGCCCCCTCGCCGCGGGCAACCTCCTCGCCGACCTCGATGGCCTCGGCGTGCGGCCGGAGGAGGTCGACGTCGTCATCAACACCCACCTCCACGCCGACCATTGCGGCTGGAACACGCGCTACCTCGACGGGAAGCTCGTCCCCACCTTCCCCAACGCCGAGTACCTGGTCATGCGCGACGAGTGGCAGGCCGCCATCGCCCCGGACGAGCGCACGCGCGCCACCTACCTGGTGGAGAACGTCCTGCCGGTGGAGGAGCGCGGCCGCCTGCGCCTCGTCGACGGCGAGACGAAGGTCACGGACGAGGTCGTCATCCTGCCGGCGCCGGGGCACTCGGCCGGCCACGCCGCCGTTGCCCTCGCCTCCGGCGGCGAGACGGCCCTCTACATCGGCGACATCGCCCAGGTCGCCGTGCAGCTGGAGCGCACGGCCTGGGTCGCCGCCTTCGACATCCTCCCTCTCGTCTCCATGGAGACGAAGCGGGCGCTCGTAGAGCGGGCGATCGAAGACGGCTCGCTGATCATCAGCGTCCATGCGCCGTTCCCCGGCCTCGGCCGGCTGGCGCGGACGCAGGAGGGCCACAGGCGCTGGACGCCGCTCTCCGCCGGCTGACCCCTTGCGGCAGCAGGCGACGTTTCCGAGAATAGAAGCCCCAACACCGCCTTTCCCACAGGAAGGGCAAGCCGGAGGTGTACACTGCAACCCCAAGAAGCCTATCCGGCCACGCCGCCGGGCAACATGACCGACCGCTTCCCGCGCGAAGGCGAGCGTCGCAGCCGCACCGAGAAGAAGCTCGCCGACGAGATCCTCGCCACCTGGCACACGGACGCGCTGCCGGCGGACGCCGTCGTCACGCTCGTCACCATGATCCCCTATCGCGGCGAGAAGGCGGTCCTCGCCTGGCGCGACGGTCGCCTCCTGCTGCCGGAGGGCCCGGTCCGGGAGGGCGAGAGCGCCGAGGCGGCCGTGAGGCGCATCGCCGAGGAGCAGGCCGGCATCCTCGAGCCGAGCCTCAGGCACCTCGGCCACTTCCGCTGCCGCGCCACCGTCCACACGAAGTCGCAGCCGCCCGGCACGATCACCTACCAGGCGCTCTACGGCGTCGAGGTCGGCTCCGTGGCGGACTTCCCGGCCGACCAGAGCTACGAGCGGCGCCTGGTGCTTCAGCGTGACCTCAACGTCGTCCTGCGCAGCGGCTACGTCGAGCGCCGCCTGGAGTTCATCGACGCCCTGGACGCCTGGCTGCTGGAGCGCCTGAAGGCCGCCCGCAAGGGCTGAGGCGGCTCTAGACCACCGCCACGAGGACGAAGCCGCCGACGAGCAGCACCGTCGCCAGGGTAAAGAGCGCCGCCTGCAGCGGCCGGTCCCCCATCGTCGGGCCGGGGCCCTGCGCGAAGGCCAGGAGGTAGAGCACGAGGCCGATAGCCATCAGGGCCCAGCCGGCGACCGTCATGTGACAATGCTAGGCAGCGCGAAGGTGACACGCTAGAAGTGCCCGCCTACCTCGAAGGCAAGGTGGTTGTCGTCCTCGGCGGCGGCAACGAGGCGCAGCG
>DATBWN010000067.1:0-2363 GCA_036514755.1 Dehalococcoidia bacterium
CCGGGCAGCGTCGAGCGCCAGAGGACCGCCAGGCCGACGAGGCTCACGGGCGCGATGAGGAAGAAGTGGAGCGCCAGCGCGTAGGCAGCGGCGCTGCTCTCGAACACGTCGAAGCTGACCAGCGCCTCCGTGGCCAGCAGCTCGAAGGCGCCGACGCCGCCCTGCGCCCAGGGCAGGGAGAGCGATACGTTCGCCGCTGCGCCCGCGAAGGCGATGGCGATGAACGAGGCGTTGAGGTCAAACGCCTCGGCGATGAGCCAGTACATCGCCAGCTCTAGCCCCCAGGCGACCGCCGACCAGACGCCGGCGAGGGCGAAGCGTCCGGGGCTGGTCAGCACGCTGAAGCCCGCCAGGAGCGACCCGCCCAGCCCGGCGATCTCGCCGCGCAGGCGCGGCGTCAGCAAGGGCAGCGGCAGCGCCGCCAGCGTCGCGGGCAGCGAGGGCCGCAGCGCCGCCAGCGCGCACAGCGCGAAGCCGACGGCGGCGCCGACGGCCAGCAGCACGCCGGCGCCCAGGTAGGCCGTCCCGGCGTCGGCGAGCAGGAGGCCCCAGAGGAGGAACGTGGCGAGGACGGCGCCGTCGAAGAGGCGCTCCATGATCAGCGCGCCGAGGGTGCGCATGCGCGGCACGGCGAATCGGTCCGCCAGGTGCTGGGCGCGCACCAGCTCGCCGGCGCGCAGCGGCAGCAGGTTGTTGCCGGCGTAGCCGATGAGCACGGAGGGCAGCAGCTGCCGCCAGGTCAGGTCGCTGGCGGGCAGGAGGAAGCAGCGCCAGCGCAGGCTCCGCGCCGCTACCGAGACGGCGAACAGCGCCAGCGCCGGCGCGACGTAGGCATAGTCGGCGTCGCCCAGCGACTCGAAGACGGCGTCGAGGTCGACGCTGAGGAGGAAGAGCGCGGCGAAGATGACGCTGACGGCGATGGTGATGAGGAATCGCAGGTGGCGCTTGAGCCAGGCGAGCATGGCGCAATTCTACCGCCTGGCCTCGCGCCCGCGGCCAGCGGGGGTACAGGGGGTGGAGCCCCCTGACGGGGAGTTTGAGGGGTGTCCCCTCAATTCGCTCCAATCACGCGGCGGAGCAGACAAGCGTGAGCGCAGGATGCGCAGCCGCATTCGGCCGCGCTGGTCGAGGCGCCCCTACGCCTTCGTCAGGCGCAGCAGCTCGATCTTCGGGCCCTTCATCGTCGCCACGGTCAGGCGCTGGTCGTCCACCGTCAGCTGCTCGCCCTCCTTGGGGATGTGGCCCAGGCGGCTGAGGACGAAGCCGGCGATCGTGTCGTAGGGGCCTTCCGGGATGTCGATTCCCAGCTCCTCGCGCGCTTCCTCGACGCTGAGGCTGCCGTCCACCTGCGTCGTGTACTCGTCGATCGCTTGGATCTCCACCTCGGCCGGCCGCAGCTCGTCGCGCATCGGCCCCACCATCTCCTCCAGCAGCTGCTCCAGCGTGACGATGCCCGCCGTGCCGCCGAACTCGTCGACGGCGATGGCCATCTGCGATCCCTGCGCCTGCATCTCGCGGAACAGCTCGCCGATGAGCTTCGTCTCCGGCACGAAGAAAGCGGGCCGCACCAGCGCCTCGACGCCGCTCTCGCCCGTCACGCGCCCGGCCGAGAGCGCCGCCAGTACGTCCTTGATGCCGAGGATGCCGACGACGTTGTCGGGGCTCTCGTCGAAGACGGGGAAGCGGGAGTGGGGCGTCTGGGCGTAAACGGCGTAGAAGTCGCTGAGCCTGCTCTCGCGCGGCAGCCAGACGACCTCCGTGCGCGGCACCATCACCTCGTGCACGCGGCGGTCGCCGAAGTGGAATACGCGGTCGAGCAGCTCCGCCTCCTCCTCTTCGACGGAGCCGGCCTCGGCGCTGATGCCGATGAGCATGCGCAGCTCCGCCTCCGTGACGCTGGGGCCGGCCTCCAGCCGCACGCCCAAAAGGGCGCGCGACAGAACGCCGGGAATGTAGCCCAGCGCCTGCACGAGGGGCCCGAGGACCTGCGTCAGCGCCTCCGCCGGCAGGGCGACGGCCAGCGCGAAGCCCTCCTTGGCGCGCGCCGCCAGCACCTTCGGTATCAGCTCGCCGAATAGCGCCGTGCCGATCGCCACGAGCACCGTCGCGGCGGCGACGCCAGCCGCCTCAGCGACCTCAGCGCCGACGAGCGTTCCCATGGCGGCGGCGAGCACGACGAGGATGTTCTGCAGCAGGACGATGGCGGCGAAGAAGCGCTCCTGCTCGCGGTGCAGCCTCTCCAGCGCTCGCGCCGCGCGGCTGCCGCCTTCCGCCAGGTGGTGCACGCGGATGCGGTTGGCGCCGACGACGGCGATCTCGATGCTGTTGACGATGGCGTAGCCGAGGATGGAGACGGCCAGGAC
>DATBWN010000068.1:0-9801 GCA_036514755.1 Dehalococcoidia bacterium
AGCAGCGTGAGGCTGGAGAGGAAGTCGGCGGCGGCGAAGGTCTGCGGCAGGCGCTGCCAGAGCGTCGACCACAGCGTCGCCTGCGGGTCCGAGAGGTCGAGGGTGGCGGCGCGGCTGTCGAGCTCGCCGCGCTCGTCGCGCAGCCAGTAGATCCACTCGGCGTAGGCGGCGCGGACGAGGGCGTCGGCGTCGCGGGCGCCGCTGCGGGCGGCGAACTCCCGCGCGCCGTCCGGCGTCGTCAGGTCGAGCCAGGGGTCGGCCGGCTCGACGACGAGGAAGGAGTTGGCGAAGGCGCAGCCCCAGCTGACGGCGAGCAGGCGCTCGTCGGCGCGCAGGCCGCGCAGCGAGACGAGGAGGTTGAGGTCGGCGCCGTCGTCGAGGGCGCGGCGCCGCTCGACGAAGCGCCACCAAGCGCCGCCGCCGCGCACGAAGGGCACCACAGGGTTGCGCCGCTCCGGCGCTTCCGGCTCGCTGACGTCGTAGACAAGCAGGCGCTCTGTGCCCGCCAGGCGCCCAAGCGCGGCAGCGAGGTCAGAAGCTTCCATGGTCATCGAACGCGTGCTTCGACAAGCTCAGCACGAACGTATTCATAACTCGCCCGTCAGCAGCGGCCCGCCGCGGTCGAGGACGCGCCCCCCGATGTCGATGACGGCCGGGCGCTCTTCGCAGTAGACGCCGTCCTCGCACCTATCGAAGAGGAGGACGTCGCGGGCGCCGTCATAGCGTATCGTCCAGGCGCCGATGACGGGGCTGTTCGGCCCCTGCCTCAGCTGCTCCTCGATGATGCGGGCCAGCGCCGCCAGCTGCTCTTTGCCCATGGTCCCTCTCGACTATTCTACGTCGCGAGCTCGCCGACGGCCTCTCTGAGGGCGCGGAGCCTGGCGATCTGGTCGCCGACGTCGCCTCGCAGCGCGCCGACGGTCGAGTGGGTCACGCCCAGCGCCTGCCACTCCCGCAGCTGCTGCCGCCAGTCCTCCGGCCCGCCGCCTTCGATGTTGATGCCCGCCTGGATGCCGACGCGCGAAGGGTCTCGGCCGGCCTCGCGGACGGCGGCGCGGAAGCCCTCGATGCGCTTCGCGGCGTCCTCGCCCGGCCGGATGAAGGGTATCCAGCCGTCGGCGACGCGGGCGATGCGACGGATCGCCGCCTCGGCGGCGCCGCCCATCCAGACCGGGATCGGCCGCTGGACGGGCAGGGGGTTGATGCCGGCGCGGTCGATGCGGTGCCAGCGGCCGGCGAAGTCGACGACCTCGCGCGTCCAGAGCAACCGCATGACCTCGATCTGCTCCTCGACGCGGCGGCCGCGGTTGTGGAAGTCCTCGTTCAGGGCCTCGTACTCCACCTGGTTCCAGCCGAGGGCGACGCCGAGGCGCAGGCGGCCGCCGCTTAGCACGTCCACCTCCGCCGCCTGCTTGGCGAAGAGGACGGTCTGGCGCTGCGGCAGGATGATGATGCCGCTGGTGAGGCCGATGCGCCGCGTGACGCCCGCCAGATAGGCGAAGAGGGTGAGCGGCTCGTGGAAGGGCGTCTTGTAGGTGAAGGGCGCGTTCCAGCCCGGGCGGCCGGCAGGGTCGGCGCCGACCACGTGCTCGTAGGTCAGGATGAAGTCGTAGCCGAGGCCCTCGACGGCCTGAGCGAAGTCGCGCACGGCGGCCGGGTCGTTCGCGGTCTCTTCGTGCGGGAAGGTGACGCCGATTCTCATGTAGAGGGCTCCTAGCGCACGAGCTCGCCGACCGCCTCGCGGTACCGGCGGATGGCGTCGATGTGCTCCCGCGGCGACGCGAATCCGGCGCCCATGGTGTTGACGCAGACGTAGTCGGCGCCGATCTCGCGCCACTGCTCCAGGTCGGCGAGCCAGTCCTCGGGCGAGCCGCGGCCGGCGTTGGTCTGGACCTCGAGGCCCAGCTCCGCCGGGTCGCGGCCGGCCTGGCGGGCGTAGTCGCGCAGGCGGGCGACGGCGTCACGGATCTCGGCGGCGGGCCGGAAGATCGGGAACCAGCCGTCGGCGACGCGGGCGGCGCGCTGGATGGCGACCTCGGAGACGCCGCCCAGCCAGACCGGGATCGGCCGCTGGACGGGCAGGGGGTTGATGCCGGCGCGGTCGATGCGGTGCCAGCGGCCCTTGAAGTCGACGATGGCCTGCGTCCAGAGGAGGCGCAAGACCTGGATCTGCTCGCTGATCCGGCGGCCGCGCGTATGGAAGTCCTCGTTCAGCGCTTCGTACTCGACGGCGTTCCAGCCGAGGCCGACGGCGAGGCGCAGGCGGCCGCCGGTGAGGACGTCGACCTCTGCCGCCTGCTTGGCGAAGAGCACGGTCTGACGCTGGGGCAGGATGACGACGCCGCTCACGAACTCGATGGTCGTCGTCAGGGCGCCGAGGTAGGCGAAGAGGACGAGCGGCTCGTGGAACTGGCTCTCGTGCGTGTAGCCGCGCCAGTTCGGCCGGCCCGACACGTCGGCGCCGATAACGTGGTCGTAGGCGAGGAGGTGGTGATAGCCCAGCGACTCCGCCGCCTGGGCGTAATCGCGCAGGACGATGGGGTCGCTGCCGATCTCTGTCTGAGGGAAGGTGACGCCGATCTTCAAGGAATCTCTCCTCTTGTTCACCGTTCGGGCCGCTCTTGGTCAGACGATCATTCGGCCTCGACAGCGGCTTGTCAAACCGGCTGAAACGCCGCGCCCCAGGCCGCGTTTCTCAAGACGAAGGCGGCGCGATACGGCAAGCAGGGAGGCAGGTGGAGCCATGAACGGCTCGTCCGGCGGGGTGCGAGGATGACCGGCGCCCTCATCGTCTTACTCTTCCTCGGCCTCGACATCGCTCTCGTTGTCATCGCCCTGCTCTGGCTGAGCGACCGCCGCTCCATGGGCGACATAACCGACATGCGCAACCGCGACCGCTGGCGGCGCCGCCGCTAAGAGGCCGGTCGCGTCCTGAGCCCTGAGCCTGTCGAAGAAGCCTGCCCTGAGCCTGTCGAAGGGGCCTGCCCTGAGCCTGTCGAAGGGTCGAGGGGCTGCGCCTATAGCAGCGCCGCGACGCGCTGCAGGTCTTCCTCTCGGTTCAGGTTGAGGAACGAGAGCCCTTCCGGGTCGAAGGGGCGCCAGTCCTCCGGCTTGAGATAGAGCGGCTTTAGCCGGCCGAAGGCGGCCGTGATCTTGTAGTTGCCCGTCTCCAGCTGCCGGCGAAACGCCTCCCGGCAGGCCTGCGAGTAGACGGCGCAGAGCGGCTGCGGGAACTCCTCGCTAACGGGCACGACCAGGTCGTGGCCGGGCGCCCGGCGCAGCAGCTCGGCGACGAGGCTCGGCTGCAGGAGGGGCATGTCGCAGGCGACGGCGACGGCGTAGGGCGCCTCGGTGGCGCAGAGGCCCGTGTAGATGCCGCCCAGGGGGCCTGTCTCCGGATAGAGGTCTTCCGCGACGCGCAGCGCCGCCGCCTCGACGCGGGGCAGCGTCTGGCCGACGGCGCTGACGACGACGTATTCCTCGACGAGGCCGGCCAGGCGGTCGAGGACGTGCTGCAGCAGCGGCCGGCCGAGGAGCGGCTCGCTCGCCTTGTCGCGCCCCAGGCGCTTGCTCTTGCCGCCGGCGAGGACGATGGCGGCGGCCTTCGGCTCTCTGGTCATCGACTACCATTGTATGCGCATGGATCTCACGCAGGCCCTCGGCCTCGGCGAGCGGGAGGTAGTCGCGTTCGTGGGCGGCGGCGGTAAGACGACGGCGATGTACCGCCTTTGCCGCGAGGCGGCGGAGCGCGGCCGCGGAGCCGTCGCCACGGGCAGCGCCCGCTTCACGCTGCCGCCCGGCCTCGGCGCGCCGCTGCTCGTCGACGCGGACGAGGCGCGGCTGCTGGCGTCGGTCCGGGAACGGTTCGCCGCCGGCGAGCTATGGCTCGTCGCCTCGACCGGCCGCGCGTCTGGGGAGCGCCTGCTGCCCCTGTCCTACGAAGCGATAGCCTCTCTGGCCGGGCTTGCGCCGCTGGTCGCGGTCGAGGCGTGCGGCTCGGCGCTGCGCCCCTTCAAGGCGCCGGCCGAGCACGAGCCCGTGGTGCCGCCGGCGGCGACCGTCGTCGTCGCCGTCGTCGGCGCCGATGTCTTCGGACGGCGGCTGGACGCGGCGGCGGTACACCGGCCGGAGCGAGTCGCGGCCCTCACCGGCGTCGAGCTGGGCGCGACGGTGACGCCGGCGCTCGTCGCCCAGGTGCTGGCGCACGCGGAGGGCGGCCGTAAAGACGTGCCGCCGGGCGCCCGCTTCGCGGTGCTGATCAACAAGGCCTCGCCGGACCGCCTCGCCGCCGCCCGAGAGGCGGCGGAGCGCCTGCGCGCCGCCGGCGTCGAGCGCGTCGTCCTCGCCCAGGCGCGCGAGAAGGAGCCGGTGGTGGACGTCCTCGGCGGCTGACGGCCCGTCGGTCACCAACTACGCGGTCGCGACGCTTGACGATACTCAATGATTGAGCAATCATGCTCTGAGCAATGCCGCGCGCGAAGACCTACCTGACCGCCTCTGAGTACGCCGTCTTGGGGCTGCTGCGCCAGCGGCCCACCTACGGCTACGAGCTGCAGCGGCGCCTCGCCGGCAAGAGCGGCCTCGCCCGCGTCTGCCCCGTCGAGCCCGCCATGGTCTACGCCATCCTCAAGTCGCTCTCCGGCCTCGAGTTCATCGACGGTCGGTGGGACGCCAGCGAGTACCCGCCGAAGGCCGTCTTCGCCGCCACGCCCGAGGGCGACGCCGAGTTCCAGCGCTGGCTGTGCCGGCCTGTCGGCCGCATGCGCGAGGTGCGGCGCGACTTCCTCGTCAAGCTCTACTTCGCGCTGGAGGAGGAGCCGGCGCTGGCGCGCGAGCTCATCGAGGCGCAGCTGGCGGCCTGCGACGCCTACGCCGCCGAGATCGCGCGGGAGCTGGCGCAGGTAGAGCCGGCGAGCTTCGACGCCATCGCCCTCGGATCGAAGGCGTCGGCGGCGCGCCTGACGCGCGAGTGGCTGGAGGAGAGCCTCGCCTTGCTCGAGAAGCCGAGAGCGGAGGACTAGCAGGGTGCTGACAAGATACATGGCTGTCCTTCGACAGGCTCAGGACGAACGGGTTTCAGATTCCGTTCGTGGTGAGCTTGTCGAACCACGATGGCCCTCACACGTGTTATTCAGCACCCCGCTAGTGGCGCGTCTCCTCGTCCTCGCCGCCCTGACAGCGAGCTTCCTCCTCGCCTGCGGCGGCGCGCCCGAGCCGCCGATCGACGCCCCCGGCCTGCGCGGCGAGATCACGGTCTTCGCCGCCGCCTCGCTCACCGACGCCTTCAACGAGATCGCCGTCGAGTTCGAGCGGGCGAACCCGGGCGTGAGCGTGAGGTTCAGCTTCGCCGGCAGCCCGACGCTGCGTACGCAGCTGGAGCAGGGCGCGAGGGCGGACGTCTTCGCCAGCGCGGACCAGAACCAGATCGAGCTGGCGCTGAAGAGCGGCGCCGTCCTGCCGCCGGTCTCGGTCTTCGCCAGCAACTCGCTCGTCATCATCACGCCGAAGGCCAACCCGGGCGGCATAAGAGCCCCTGTCGACCTGAAGAAGAGAGGCCTGAAGATCGTCCTCGCGGCGCCGGAGGTGCCTGCGGGACGTTACGCGCGGCAGGCGCTGACGCTGATGTCGCTCGACCCTGCTGTCGGTGCCGACTTCAGAGCAGCTGTGCTCAGGAACGTCGTCTCGTTCGAGAGCAACGTCAAGCAGGTCGTCGCCAAGGTCGAGCTGGGCGAGGCAGACGCCGGCGTCGTCTACGGGACGGACGTGACCGCCTCGGTGGCGTCGCACGTCTCGAGGATCGAGATACCGGGGCGGTTCCAGGTCGTCGCCGAGTATCCCATCGCGGTGACGAAGGAGGCGGCGAACCGGCGCGTCGCCGAGGCGTTCATCGACTTCGTCCTCTCGCCGGCCGGCCAGGCGGTCCTGGCGAAGTACGGGTTCCTGGTGGCATGAGCAGGCGAGAGACGAGACCGACAGCTGGCATGGACGCCGCCCGCGCCTTCGCGCCGCTGGCGCTGGTCTTCGTCGCCTTCGTCGCCGTGCCGCTGGTCGCCCTCGCCTGGCGCGCCGTGGAGAGCGGCGAGCTGGCGGACAACCTGACGTCACGGCTGGTGCTGGACGCGATGCGCCTCAGCGCCGTCACGAGCACGTTGGCGCTCGTCCTCGCTGTCCTCTTCGGCACGCCCGTCGCCTACCTGCTGGCGCGTCGCAGCTTCCCCGGCAAGGTGCTGGTCGACCTCGTCGTCGACCTGCCCATCGTCCTGCCGCCGACGGTCGCCGGTGTCGCCCTGCTCGTCGCCTTCGGCCGGCGGGGCATACTGGGCGGGCGCCTGGACGACCTCGGCGTCGACGTCGCCTTCACGACGACGGCCGTCGTCCTCGCCCAGCTCTTCGTGTCGGCGCCCTACTACATCCGCACCGTGAAGGCTGGCTTCGAGGGCGTCAGCCCCCAGTACGAGGGCGTGGCGGCAACGCTGGGCGCCAGCCCGCTGCGCATCTTCCGGCGGGTCGTGCTGCCCCTGTCCTGGCCCTCGGTGCTGGCCGGCGCCATCCTCTGCTGGGCGCGCGCCCTGAGCGAGCTGGGCGCCACGTTGGTCTTCGCCGGCAACTACCCGGAGCGCACCCAGACGATGCCGCTGGCGATCATCGGCGTCTTCGACGCGGGGGCCTCCGTGGACGTGGCCATCGCGCTGGCCGTGATCCTCGTCGGCGCGGCGGCCATCTTGCTGCTGCTGCTGCGCCTGGTCGCCCGCTCCGCCGCGCGGCCGAGCTTCTAATGCTCGCCGTCGACTTCGAGAGGCGCCTGGGCGATCCATCAGCGGGCTCAGGACAGGGCTTCGTCCTGCGACCCAGCTTCGAGGCCGAGGAGGAGCTGGTCGTCCTTTTGGGGCCGTCCGGCTCTGGGAAGTCGCTGACGCTACGCGCTATCGCCGGCCTGCTCCGGCCCGACCGCGGCCGCATCGAGCTGCCGTCCGGCGTCGTCTTCGACTCGCAGCGTGGGCTGGACCTGCCGCCGCAGGCGCGCAACGTCGGCTACGTAGTCCAGGATCTGGCGCTCTTCCCGCACCTGACGGTGGCGGAGAACGTTGCCTTCGGGCTGCACGGCTGGCCGCGCCAGGCGCAGCGCGAGCGCATCGCCGAGCTCATCGACCTGCTGGGGCTGCAGGGGTTGGAGTCGCGGCTGCCGTCAGCGATCTCGGGCGGGCAGCAGCAACGCGTGGCGCTGGGTCGCGCCCTGGCGGCGCGGCCGCGCGTCCTGCTGCTGGACGAGCCGTTCAGCGCCGTGGACGCGCCGATCCGCAACGCCCTGCGGCGGGAGGTGTCGCGGCTGCGGCGCCAGCTCGGCCTCGTCGCCGTCTTCGTCACGCACGACCTGCAGGAGGCCTACGCGTTGGCCGACCGCATCGCCGTGTTCGACGAGGGCGCGGTGCTTCAGTGCGGCCCGCGCGACGCCGTCTTCCGCCGGCCCGCCTCGGTGCGCGTCGCCCAGCTCCTGGACGCCCGCAACGTCATCGAGGGGCGCGTCGTCGGCCGGACGGAGGCGTTCATCGAGGTCGAGACGCCGTGGTTTCGCGGCCGCGCCCGGCCGGACACCGACCCTTCGGCAGGCTCAGGGCAGGCCCCTTCGGCAGGCTCAGGGCACGCTCTGGCGCCCGGCGCGCCGGCGGCGCTCTCGATCCGGCCGGAGCACGTCATCCTCCTGCGCCGCGACCGTCCCCACGCGAACGAGCTCGATACGACGCTGGACGTCGAGCTGGTGGACGAGCTGGCGACGGGCAACAACCACCGCCTCTACCTGCGCGTCGTCGGGGCGCCGGGTCTGCCCGCCGGCGACGCAGGCCCGTCCGAATGCCTCATCGAGGCGGACGTCTCGGCGCATCCCTACCAGGTGATGGGCGTCGCCTCGCGGCGCGACTGGCGCGTCGCGCTGACGCTGGAGGAGACGGTGGCGATCCCGCTCTAGGAGGCCATTCTGAAGGCCAGGCTTAAGCCTGGCCTTCGGTGCGAATCGGTCTCAGGAGTCGGAAGGCGGGCGCGAGGTTGGCGCGTAGTAGCTGAAGAGCGTCCAGACGAAGCCGCCCCAGACGCCAAGGCCGCCGATGAGCATGCCGAGGACGGCCACCGCGTTCGGCAGGACGATGAGCGAGGCGGCGCTCACGAGGAAGACGGCGGCGCCGGCGAGGCTGACGCGGAGGCCGGGTGAGCGGAGGGCTGTGCTGAGCACTGCCCAGCCAGCTTAGCACGCGAGCGCGGCGCAGCCGCTACGACAGGCTGAAAGGCGGATAGCGGTCAGTGAGGGCGTAGTGGTAGCCGGTCACCCGCACGTACCAGCGTCCCACCCCGACCACGAAGCCGTGCATGCCCGCCGGGAACGACCCCGTGAACAGGATCGCGAACTGGGCGATGAAGATGACGACGTAGGCGGCCAGCATCAGGAAGGCGAGTATGACGAGGTGGGGGATAGTCAGCACGAACTTGATGAAGATGCCGATGAATGGGAAGTTGAGCAGGCGGGACAAGCGCCCCGGGGAATCCACCTCGAAGCGGAGGGGATAGTCCTGCTGGTCTGTGCTGAACGGCGGGTACTTGTCATAAAGATGGGCGAGGTAGGCGTAGACGTTCGACGTCCAGCGCAGGTAGCCGACGTAGAGTCGCAGCATGCCCTCCGGGTAGCGGCCCGTGAACAGGATGATGAACGTCGCGATGAAGTAGACGAGGTTCGCGAGGAGTTGGAAGAAGTAAAGGATGATGAGATGGGGGATAAGCAGGATCATCCGGATGAACGACCCGATGAAGAGCGGGAAGTTCGTCAGGCGGGACTGGGAGGCCGGCCGCTCGATCGTCAGCCGGATAGGGTATGCGCCTGCTTCCGGAGTTGCCGTTCCCATCGCCGTGCTCATTCTCGTCTCCTTGTCGCTGTTGCCACTGTCGCCGCGAATATGCGCCCGCCTTGGCGAATTGTCAAGGCGCTGAGGCGTTTAACCTCTATTGAGTCACGGCTTCCAGGGACGCTATGCGTCGGCTAAGATGCGCGGAACGTTGCACGAAGGCGCAGCCGGTCATAGGCTCCGTCGTCCGAAGTGCTAGCGGCTCGTCGCGTATTGCGAGGCCCGTCTCTAACCCGTGGCGTAGCGTGCTTCGACAAGCTCAGCATGAGGCTGAGGCGTGTCGTCCCTCTTCCTGAGCCTGTCGAAGGATCCTCGCCCGGCGCTGTGCGCGAGGTCAGAGGAGCTCGTAGCGAGGCGGCTCCTCCCACTCCTCGCTCGGCGGGTTCTCCTGCTGAAAGAGGAAGCGACGCCGCATCTGCTCGCGATACTCGTCCGCCTTGCGGATGATCTCGCGGCGGGCGCGCTCCTCCGCCTGCGCCTCCGTCAGCTCGTCGGGCGAATGCCGGCGCCGCCTGCCGGCGTGGAGCCGCAGCCGGCCCTCCTTCTCCAACTTCACGAGGTGGGCGCGGACGTTGGCGTCCGCCATGCGGAACAGGCGCGGGTCGAGGCCGACGTAGAGGCGCTCCATGATCTGCCAGCTGGTGAGAGCCGTGCCGGCCGCCTCCATCGCCATGACGATCTGGCGGTCGCGCTCCTCGCGGTGCGTGATGTAGTCGTCGATGTAGGCGACGGGCTCCGTGATTAACGGGCCGTGGCCGGGACCGATGACGCTCAGGTTGGGCAGCGAGCGTAGCCGACGCAGGCTCTCGATGTAGCCGGCGAGGTCGCTGACCATCGTCGTCGAGGCGCCGAGGATCGTGTCGCCCGTGAAGAGGACGCCCTCGTCCTCCAGGTAGAAGCAGACGGAGTCGGC
>DATBWN010000069.1:0-4187 GCA_036514755.1 Dehalococcoidia bacterium
CGCCGTCCACGGCCCGCCGTAGCCGTAGGCACTGATCGACGTGTAAACGACGTCCGGCCGGCGCGCCTTGACCTCGGCGTAGCCGATGCCGAGGCGGTCGGCGGTGCCGGGCGAGAAGTTCTCCAGCACGACGTCGGCTTGTTCGACCAGCTTCCAGAAGACGCGCTGCCCTTCCACGGACGCGAGATCGAGGAGGAGCGAGCGCTTGCCGCGGTTGAGGTAGCCGCCGACGCCGGCGTGGGGCGCGTTGATCTTGATCACCTCGGCGCCGAACTCGAGCAGAAGACGGCCGCAGGTCGGGCCGGCGAGGGCCAGGCAGAGGTCGAGAACCTTCATGCCCTGCAGCGGGCGCCGCAAGTCGGCCTCCGCGGCTGTGATCGGCGGGCGCGGCGGCAGGCTGTCGAGCTCGGCTACAACTTCGTCGCGGTCGGCGTCCGCGAGGTGCCGCGGACCCTGGGGCGCGCTGGGCGTCTCGCTGAGCTGCACCGGCAGGCCGGGCATCCAGGTCGGGCCGAGCTCCGGGTCGTCGAGCTGGACGACGGCACCGATCTGCTGGGCGTGCGGCGTGTAGATCCACTCGCGCGCCGTGCGCACGAAGCCGATGGCGGCGCCGGCGTGATTGCCGATCGCCTCCCACTCGGCGGCGCCGCGAGTGAGGAACAGCTCGCGCAGGCGGGCGTGCAGCCGCTCGTTGACCTGAGAGTCGCGGTTGCGCTGCAGGTCGAGCAGCTCCGGCTCCCACTCGCCGGTGACGCCGGCGGCGCGGGCGAACCAGGTGAGGTGGCGTGGGCTGGACGTGTCGAACTGGACGTAGCGACCGTCGGCGCAGCGGTAGCAGCCGGCGCCTCGGCCGTCGATGCCCGCCGGCTCGCGCAGACCGCGGGCGTTGACGTAGGCGCCGGAGTGGCCGATGAGCGTGAACATCGCGTCGAAGAGTGGCGCCTCGACGCGCTGGCCGCGGCCCGTGCGCTGGCGGGCGATCAGCGCCATGACGACGCCCGTCGCGGCGAGAAAGCCGCCTAAGTTCGACGCCAGCGGTAGCGCCGAGTAGGTGGGACGCGACCAGTCCCAGCCCGCTGGCTCCTCGCCGGCGCGCGGCCTGCAGTTGTCCGTCGCGGCGTCAATGACGCCCTCCCAGGCGCGCATCCCGGCGCGCGGGTCGTCAGCGGCGAAGCCAGGTATCGAGCAGTAGACGAGCTGAGGGTTGCGCGCCGTCATCGACTCGGCGCCGAGTTCGAGGCGCTCCATGACGCCGGGGCGAAAGTTCTCGATGACGACGTCGGCGCTGTTGACGAGGCGCTGAGCGGTGGCGAGGCCGCCTGGAGCCTTCAGGTCGAGAGTGATGCGGCGCTTGCCGCGATTGAAGAAGGCATCGGCCGGGTTCTGCCAGCGCGGGCCGCCCGGCGGGTCGACGTGGATGACGTCGGCGCCCTGGTCGGCGAGCATGACGGCGGCCAGCGGCCCGGCGACGTACTGACCGAAGTCGATGACGCGAATCCCCGCTAGTGCGCCCGCCATCTGAGCAATACGCTATGCTTCCTCGGGCAGCCAGCCCCAGGGATGGGGGCCCCACTCCGGCTCGAAGACCTCGCCGGCGCGGATCGTTAGGACGGGCGCCAGGGCTTTCTCGCCCGTGAAGACCTTCTGCACCGTATCGACGAACTTCCAGCGGCCGTAGACAACGTCCAGGATCGTGATGTCGGCCTCGCGGCCCACGGCAATCGCGCCAAGCTCCTCCTCCATGCCCAGCGCCTTCGCCGCGTTCACGGTTGCCATGCGCACCATGTCTTCGACGGTGTAGCCGACGGCCATGAACCGGCCCATGCACTCCATCAGGCTGTAGACGACGCGGCCGCGGCCCATCGCCGTAAGGTCGCTGCTGATTGTATCCGGGTGCAGCCCCATGTCCGCCTGCTGGCGCGCGACGTCGAAGCCGAAGTTGCCGGCGCCAAGCGCCGGGTCGAGGACGACGCCGCGGGCGCGCGCTTCCTGCAGCTCGGGAACGAGCTTCGTCCGCGCCTCGTCGAGCATGACACCGCCGGAGTGCGGCGTCGCCAGGTGGGTGAGGATGTCGCCGGGATCGAAGCTGTCGAGAAGGAAACGGGTTGCGGCGCAGGCGCCGTCGAAGCTCGCTGCCCGCATGTCGCCGATGTGCACCATCAGGGGCAGGCGGTGCTCGCGCGAGATCTCCTTGCAGCGGCGGACGACCTCCTCGGCCTGCTCCTGCACCACAGGCCCCACCATCCGCAGCTTGAAGCCCTTGATCAGGCCAGGGTTCGCCTCGATGCAGTTGGCGATCGCCTTGGCATTGATCTCATCGAGGCTATCGAAGTCGGCCCAGCCGGGCATCGTGTGGGCGTAGCTGCCGACGTTGACGAAGGGGATGACGCGCGTCTTCGCCTTCGGGATGATGTGGTAGGCGAAGACGCCGATGTTCGCCACGCCGACGGAGCCGCAGTCAAGCACGGTGGTGACGCCGGCGCGGACGCCCACCTGATCCGGGTCGCAGCAGCCCATGCCCACACCCGGCGTCGTGGCGCCATAGGCAACGTGCGTATGGATGTCGATGAGGCCGGGGACGACGAGCCGGTTAGCGCCTTTGACCTGGACGACGCGCTTCGCCTCCGGCGCGGGAATGTCGGCCTCGATGGCGGCGATGCGGCCGCCGCTGACGCCAATGTCAAGCCGGCCGTCCAGCTTCTGGCCCGGATCGAGCACATGGCCGCCCTTGATCAGCAGGTCGTACGGCAAGAGATCGGCTCCTTCTCCGTCAGCGTCAGATTCTCGCGCCTTCGTCTGGGCGCTGACAACATGGAAACTGACAACTGATGACTACACCCGCGCCGCCAGGCTCTCCGGCGTAACGTTCTCGCGCTCCGTCACCTGCTTGATCACGAAGTCGAACGTGCCGTGCTTCGTGCCCTTCTCGTCTGTCGTGCAGTGTACGAGGAGCGCGGGCGAGTAGTAGGCGTCGTCCTCGTTTCCCGGCTCTCCCCCGATGTAGAGCTGAGTCGTGATCGGGCTGCTCACGCCTTGGACCTTGACGTGGATGTGCTTCGCGTCCCGCGGCTGGTAGCAGCCGGGAATGATCGTCGTGAACTCGTAGCGACCGTTCGCGTCCGTGATCACATAGCCGGTGTACTTGTGGCCGACCATGTCGTAGTTGCCGACAGCGTCCGAAGACCAGATGTTGACGACGGCGCCGGCAACGGGCTTGCCCTTCTCGTTGAGGACGCGGCCGGAGAGGACAATCTCCGGCTTGTCCCCCGGCTCGAGGAGGTTGGAGCGCATCGGCGCGCCCAGCCTGAAGTAGGGCCCCTCGATCTCGTGCGGCGTCTGCGGCAGCTCGCCGGGGCCCGGCGGCGGCGGCTGGCGCACGGTCTTGCCCGCCAGGCTGCCGCCCGGAACCCGTTCGCCCCGCGCCATCGCCGCCGTTGCGCTCTGTACGTCCTGACTGGTCACATCCGTTACCCCCTCATGAGATTCCGACTTACTTCCAGAATCGCTTGGAAGCGATCTGTGCTCCTTCAACCAGCGAAGCCAGCTTCGCCCACATGATCGTCGGGTGGACGCGCTGAATCATCGCCGCCTGGGCAAAACCGCAGTCCGTCCCGCCGATGACGTTCTCCGGCCCAACCAGCCTGGCGAAACGCTCGATGCGCTGCGCCACGAGCTCCGGGTGCTCCACGGTTATCGTGTGGTGCGTGACAACGCCGGGGATGAGGATCTTTCCCGGCGGGAGCTTCGTCTTCTCCCACACCTGCCACTCGTGCTCGTGCCTGGCGTTCGCCGCCTCGATGGAGTAGGCGGCCGCCTTCACCTGCAGGATCAAGTCGACGATCGCCTCCAGGGGCGCGTCGGCGACGTGCGGCACGTGCCAGCTGCCGAAGCAGACGTGGTAACGGACGCGGTCCTCCGGAATCCCCTCCAGGGCGTGATTCAGAGCTTCGACACGGAGCTGTGCCCACCTGCGGTAGTTCTCCGGGTCGTCCTGCACCAGGTGGTCGTACATGTTGGCAAGCACGGCGTCGTCCACCTGAACCAGGAACCCCGCCGCGTGCACGGCGCGGTACTCCTCCCGCAGCGCTTCGGCTAGAGCGAAGACGTACTCTTCCTCTGTGGCGTAGTACTCGTTGATGCCGTTGAAGGCGGTGCTTGCAGGCGCCACGGTTGTGAAGAACACCTCG
>DATBWN010000070.1:0-2237 GCA_036514755.1 Dehalococcoidia bacterium
AGAGGGAGGGACCGAAGAGCTAGACAGCGGCACGAAAGACAACCTCGTCGGCCCGTTCTGGCGACCGGACGGGTCGGCGGCCCTGGTGCTCAAGGGACCTGGCGAGAAAGTCTACACCGTCTAGCGGTTAAGAGAGCTAGATCACGCCGGTCCGGCTAGATGACCCCGTTTCGGGGGAGGTGCTGATGCTTCATCTAACCGGTATGCGGCTTTTCTTTTTGCGCGCCTTCGCGCGCGGCAAACGGGCAAACAGGCAAACCGGCAGGCGTAGCTGCAGGTCTTCAGACCTGCCCGAAAGCTCCGCTCGCGGCCCATCTCCGTTCGCCCCGAGCTTGTTGAAGGGTGCTCTCCGTTTACGGCTCGCCGCGTCTCTTGTCCTGGCCCTAAGCCTCACGGCCTGCGGCGGCGGCAGCGACGAGCCGGCCCCGACTAGCGCCGGTCGCGACCTCAAGCACGTGACCTTCATGGCCGGCTTTAAGCCCCAGGCCAACCTGCCCTTCGTCGGCGTCTACGTCGCCCAGGAGAAGGGCTTCTTCCGCGAACAGGACCTCATCGTCACCGTCCGCCACGCCCAGTCGGGCGAGCACCTGCAGCTCCTCCTCGCCGGCGAGGTGCAGCTCACGACGGCCAACGGCAGCAACGTCGTCCAGCGCAACGCCGAGGGCAAGCCCATCGTCGCCATCGCCCTCATCGGCCAGAAGAGCGAGCAGGGCTTCGCCGTCCTCCAGAGCTCCGGCATCGCGGCCGTCAAGGACTGGGAGGGCAAGACCTTCGGCTACAAGGGCTCCGTGCCCACCGAGTTCCTGGCGACGGTGAAGGCCAACGGCGTCGACGCTGCCAAGGTCAAGCAGCAGGCCGTCTCCTTCGACCCGCGCGTCCTCAGCGAGGGGCTGGTCGACATCCTCGCCGTCTTCGTCTCCAACGAGCCGGACACCCTGACCCGCCTCGGCTTCCCGACGAAGGTCTTCGACCCCAGCGACTACGGCATACCGGCCCTCGGCCTCACCTACATCGCCTCGCGCGACTTCATCGCCAAGGACCCGGACGCCGTACAGCGCTTCCTCAAGGCGGCCTTGCGGGGCATCGAGTACGCGGACCAGAACCGGGAGGAGGCGCTGTCGATCGTCCTGAAGTACGCGCCTCAGGAGGACAGAGAGCACCAGCGCTACATGCTGAACACGGAGCTGGACCGCGCCAAGAACGCCAACGGCTTCGGCTGGCAGACGGCGGCGCAGTGGCAGGCGCTGACGGACACGCTGCTCGAGTTCGGCGCCATAAAGCAGCCCGTCTCCGTCTCGACGGTGTTCACGGACGTCTTCCTGAGGGAGGCCTACAAAGACGGCAAGCTCACGTGGCCGTGAGGAAGTTATCAGTTGTCAGTCATCAGTCTGAGAACTGACAACTGAAGACTGACAACTCGCTAGTCTCGCGCGAAGGGGTAGAGGAGGAGCAGAGCCAGGCCCAGCCCGCCGATGATCACCGCGGCGCCGAACAAGAGCCACGCCGGGTCCTCCAGCACCTTGTCAAGGTCGCCGAGAAAGCTGGTAATGTCGAGTACGGGCATCGCTTCTCCCCGGACAGCGCCTCGTCTGGTCGAGGCAGATACTAGCAGAAGCGGCCCTTAGGAGCACCAGCGTGGCGAAGATCGGCGGACTCTACGTCCTCATCGACCCGGACGCCTGCCTGGGCCGCGACCCCGTGGCCGTCGGCCGCGCCGCCCTGGCCGGCGGCGCGACGATGCTCCAGTGGCGCGACAAGCGCCGCGACAAGGGCGAGCAGCTGGCGCAGGCGCGCGCCCTCTACCTATTCTGCCAGGAGCACGACGCCGTCTTCGTCGCCAACGACCACGCTGACCTTGCCCTCGTCCTCGCGTCGGACGGCGTGCCGCCCCTCGGCGCCATCGGCGTGCACGTTGGCCAGAAAGACCTGCCCCTGGCAGACGTCCGCGCCATCGTGCCGCCGTACTTCGTCGTCGGCGTCTCGACCAACAACCCGGACGAGGCGCGCGCCGCCGAGCGCGACGGCGCCAGCTACGTCGCCGTCGGCGATACCTTCGGCACGAGCGCCAAGGAGGGCACGCGGCCCGCTTCGCCCCAGCGCTTGGCGCAGGTCAAGGCCGCTGTGCGCCTGCCCGTCATCGGCATCGGCGGCATCACCAAGGACAACGTCGCCGAAGTCATGGCCGCCGGCGCCGACGGCGTCGCCGTCATCAGCGCCGTCTGCGGCGCCGCCGACCC
>DATBWN010000071.1:0-14907 GCA_036514755.1 Dehalococcoidia bacterium
CTCAAGCTGCGCGAGACCGCCGGCTTCCAGGCGGAGCTGATCTTCTACGAGCGCGACGAACATGGCGCATCGCGTCTCAGCGACTACGACGTCGCTCACTCGCAGGAGCCGGAGGCGCTGCACCGTCTGCTGGAGCGCGCCTTTGGCGTCCTGGCCGTCGTCCGCAAGCAGCGCACGCTCCTTCTCCTGGACGCGACGCGCATCCATCTCGATAATGTGGAAGGATTGGGGAGGTTTCTCGAGATCGAAGTGCCCGTCAGGGAAGACGAGGCGGCCGCGCAGGCACGCCTCGACTGGCTGATTGGGACGCTGGGGTTGGCCTGGAGCGACTGCCTGCGCACCTCCTACCTCGACCTCCTCCTCGCCGAACCGGAGGCGCGCGCTTGAGGTTCGCCAAGTACCACGGCGCCGGGAACGACTTCATCCTCGTCGACGGACGCGGAGCCGAGCGCGACTGGCCGGCGCTGGCGCGCGCCATCTGCCAGCGCAACCTCGGCGCCGGCGCCGACGGCCTCATCGTCGCCCTGCCGTCCCAGACCGCCGCCGCGCGGCTGCGCCTCTTCAACGCCGACGGCTCCGAGGCGGAGATGAGCGGCAACGGCGTGCGCTGCTTCGCTCGCTTCGTTGTGGAGGAGGGCATCGCCCAGCCGGAGGGCGACGACCTGCACGTCGAGACGGCCGCCGGGCCCATCGTCGTCCGCCTGCGGCGCCGTCCGGACGGAGGCGGAGTCGGCGGCGCCACCGTCGATATGGGCCCGCCGCGCTTGGCGCCGCGCGACATCCCCGTCGCCGTCGAGGCCGCGCCGCCGATCCTCGACCTCGCCCTGCTCGTCGATGACGCCGTCTACAGCGTCAGCTGCGTCTCCATGGGCAACCCCCACGCCGTCCACTTCGTCCAGACGCCGGTCGCCGACTTCCCCCTGCGCGAGGTCGGTCCCCGCGTCGAGCACCACCCGCTCTTTCCGGCCCGCGTCAACTTCGAGGTCGCCCGTGTCCTGGACCGCGGCCACGTCGAGTCGCGCACCTGGGAGCGCGGTGTCGGCGAGACGCAGGCCTGCGGCACCGGCGCCTGCGCCATCATGGTCGCGGCCCGCCTGCGCGGCCTCGTCGACGACGAGGTCGAGGTACGGGAGCCCGGCGGCGTGCTGACGCTGCGCTGGCCAGGAGAGGGCAGCGTCTTCCTCAGCGGCCCCGTCGAGTTTGTCTACCGCGGCGAATGGCCGGACTAGGCTTGCGCCGGCCGGCCGTTACCTGCTACTTGTTACTTACACGCGAGGTGTAGAGCATGCAGCTGCGAAGGCTTGACCCGCTGGCTAAGGCCAGCCCCTACCAGAGGCTCCTGAAGTGCCCCGTCAAGAGCGTCTCGATCGCCGAGGACCAGTACGAGCGCGTGCGCGAGCGCCGGCCGGAGCTGATCGTCCAGCAGGGCGAGGCCAGCGTCGTCGGCTTCCCCAACCGCGACTATCTGGAGCTCCACTACGGCTTCCCCGACATCGAGTCGTTCCGCGGCAGCTTCGTCGACCTGGTCGAGCGCTGCGCCGCCGCCTCCGGCAAGGCCGAGGCGCCGCGCGGCATCTGTCTCCCCTTCCGCGACCGGCCCAACCGCACCCTGGCCGAGTACTACTTCTGGTCGCTCGCGCTGGACGAAGGCGGCCAGTGGGTGGAGATGAGCTGGGTCGCCGTGCCGGAGCAGCCGGAGCCCGGCGTCACCATCGCCGAAACCTTCATCGTGCGCGAGGCCACGGACAAAGACCGCGACGTCATCGCCGAGATCGAGGCGGAGGTTACGGGCCTGCCGCGCCTCAGCGAGGCGGGCGTGGGCAGCATCTACGAGAACGCCCGCTGGCTGCGCCTGGTCACCGACAGGCAGGGCGCCCCTGTCGCCCTTCTCAGCCTGCGTCAGGAGCCGGCCGGCTGGGGCGTCATCGAGCACGCCTTGATCCGTCCCGCCGTCATCGATCAGCTGCGCGAGCCGCTGCTGCGCTGGACCTGCGCCTGGCTGCGCAACAACGGCGGCCGCCGCATCCGCAAGCGCGTGTCCTTCGACGACAGCGCCGAGATCGCCCTCCTGCGCAGCCTCGGCTTCGCGGCCGGCGAGACCGGCGTCGACTACACGCGCCCCGTCGAAGCATCCGAGGTCAAGCAGCAGGTGGAGGAGCGCAAGGGCACCGGCACGATCATCAAGTTCGGCGACTGGCGCTGACAGCGCTGTCATTGCGAGCCATCGCGGCAGCGAGGCGTGGCAATCGGGGTGGGGGCGGTTCGTAACGATTGGCTGATAGGTGCTGCGGGATTCATGCCGCTGGCTGCCATCGAACGCACGCGTCTATAATTGGCGCCACTTCACTTAGAGGCGCGCCATGACCCTCGACCCGGCCCTCTTCCGCCCCGAAGCCATCGACCCGGAGACGGCGGCCTTCGTCACCGAGCTGGAGCAGATGCTCGCCGCCTTCCCCTCCATCCACACCCAGACGGCGGCCGAGGTGCGCGCCGCCCGCGCCGAGGGTCGCGGCTGGCGCGGCCCCATCGTCTACTCGGACCGGGCGAAGGAGCGCGCCATCCCCGGCCCCGCGGGTGAGATGACGCTCCGCACATTCGTCCCGCGGCGCGTCGAGGGCGCCTACCTCCACTTCCACGCCGGCGGCTGGACGCTGGGCTCCGCGCGGGAGCAGGACCCGCGCCTGGAAGCCCTTGCCGACGCCTGCAACGTCGCCGTCCTCAGCGCCGAGTACCGGCTCGCGCCTGAGCAGCCCTACCCGGCCGGCCCCGACGACTGCGAGGCCGCGGCCCTCTGGCTCGCCAAGAACGCCCGGTCAGAGTTCGGCACGGAGCGGCTCGTCATCGGCGGCGAGTCTGGCGGCGCCCATCTCGCCGTCGTGACGCTCTTGCGCCTGCGCGACCACTACGGCCTGCGGCCCTTCGCCGCCGCCGACCTCTGCTGCGGCGCCTACGACCTCCGCGGCACGCCGAGCGTACGCAACTGGGGCGAGCGCAACCTGATCCTCAGCACGCCGGCGATGGACTGGTTCTTCGACAACTTCGTGCCACAGGAGAAGCGCGACGACCCCGATGTCTCGCCCCTCCTCGCCGACCTGTCCGGCCTGCCCCCGGCCCTTTTCACCGTCGGCACGCTCGACCTCCTCCTGGACGACAGCCTCTTCATGCACGCCCGCTGGCTCGCCGCCGGCAACGATTCGGAGCTGGCGGTCTATCCGGGCGGCCTGCACATGGTGCACACCTACGCCAACGCTCTCGGCCGCCGCGCAAGCGAGCGCCAGCACGCCTTCGTCCGGGCGGCCATCGCCGCGGCCTAAGCTTCGCAGCTTGTTCGATGTAAACTGAGGCCCTATGGAGCAGCACGTCCACTACGCGACGGCCCGCGATGGCGTCGGCATCGCCTACTGGGCTATGGGCGAGGGCCCGACGCTGGTGATCCCGCCCATCCTGCCCACCAGCCACATCGAGCTGGAGTGGCAGATTCCCAGCCGGCGCGCCACCTACGAGGGCCTGGCGCCCGGCGCCCGCGTCGTCCGCTACGACTGCCGCGGCATGGGCATGTCCCAGCGCGACGCCATCGACTTCAGCCTCGAAGCAGCGATCGCCGACCTCGAGGCCGTCCTCGACCGCCTTGACGTCGAGCGCTTCGCTCTCCTGCGCCTGCCCAGCTCCGGCGACCTCCCCTTCGCCTACGCGGCGCGTCATCCGGAGCGCGTCAGCCACCTCATCATCTGGGAAGGCCACATGATCTCGGACGACCTCGACCCGGCGCGCGCCCGCCAGATCCGCGCCATCGAGCCCGTCATGGACGTCGACTGGGACCTCTACGTCCGCGTCCGCTCCCGGATCATCGGCGGCTGGGATAGCTCCAACGCCCCCATCGTCGAGGAGATCTTCCGCGCCGCCCACACGCCCGCGTCCGCCAAGGCGATGAACGTCGCCCTCCTCGCCTCCGACCCTACACCCTACCTCGCCGACATCAAGGCTCGCACCCTCGTCCTCTACCGCACCGGCGCGCGGCCGCGGGAGGACAACGCCCGCCGCTTCGCCTCCAGCATCGCCGACTCTCACCTCATCGCCGTGCGCGACCCGTCCATCGGACCCTACCCCAACGAGCGGGCCGTGGCCGACATCCTCGAGTTCCTCCACCCTGAGGGCCTCAGCGTCCTCGCCGAGCGGCGCCAGGAACCCGTTGGCGAGGGCGTGCGCGTCATCCTCTTCACCGACGTCGAGAGGCACACGGCGATGATGCAGCGCCTGGGCGACGAGCGCGGCCGCGCCGTCCTGCGCGAGCACGAGGCGATCACGCGCGAGGCCCTCGCCTCCTACGGCGGCGCCGAGGTGAAGACCATGGGCGACAGCTTCATGGCCAGCTTCTCCTCCGCCAGCCGCGCCCTGGACTGCGCCATCGCCATCCAGCGGGCCTTCGCCGCCCGCAACGAGTCGACGGACGAGCCCCTGCGCGTGCGCGTCGGCCTCAGCGCCGGCGAGCCCATCGCCGAGGACGACGACCTCTTCGGCGCCTCCGTCATCCAGGCGGCGCGGATCGCCGACCAGGCGAGAGGCGGTGAGGTCGTCCTCGCCAACGTCGTGCGGGAGCTGGCGGCGGGCAAGGGCTTCCTCTTCGCCGACCGGGGCGAGATCATCCTGCGCGGCTTCGATGACCCGGTGCGCCTCTACGAGCTGAAGTGGGAGCAGACGGCGTGAGCGAGGCGCGGCAGGCAGCCGCCTCTCGTGCCCTCGACGCTCGCGTCCGGCCGGCGAAGCCGGCAGATGTCCCGGCCATCGAGGCGCTGCTCGAGGCGGCGCACCTACCCGCGCGTCAGGTCGCCGAGTTCATCGACAGCTTCCTCGTCGCAGAGCAGGGCGGGCGCATCGTCGCCGCCGGCGGCATCGAGGTTTACGAGGACACCGCCGTCCTGCGCAGCGTCGCCGTCGATGAGACGTTGCGCGGCAAAGGCCTCGGCCGCGAGGTCGCGGCGCAGCTCATGGAGAACGCCCGCGCCGCCGCCGCCGCCGACCTCTACCTCTTCACCGTCGACTCCTGGCCCTTCTGGCAGAAGCTCGGCTTCGTCGAGATACCGATGCCGGACTGGCGGGCACCGGCGCAGCGCTGCTGGCAGTGGCGCTTCGTCACCGCCAACGAGGAGCGCTTCCGCGCGATGGGCATCCATTCCATGTGGCGGAAGGCGTAGCGCTTCTTCTGTCATTCTGAGCCGCAGGCGAAGAATCAGAGCGCAGCGAGCCTGGCTCACCTCCCGCTCTTGTCGTTGCGAGGTCGCCTCGGCGACCGAAGCGATCCTGGGCGCCGCGCCGACCGCCACGCTTCCCTTCTACGCCTCGTTATGGGATGTTAGCGAGGCTGATTGAGGAGGGGGACATGGCTGATAACGCGACGCAGATCGCCAGCGACATCGCGGCCCGCCTGCAGCAGGCGTGGAATGCCGGCGATGGAAACGCGATAGGACAGCTCTTCACGGCGGATGGCAGCCTCGTGCACGGCAACGCGATGCATGACCGCGGCGGCGCCGCCGTCGCGCAGACGATGTCGCGCGCCTTTGCCGGCCCCCTGAAGGGCAGCACCATCTCCCTCGACGTCGTCGACGCGCGCGCGCTGCAGGACGACGTCGTGCTCGCCCACGCCACGCTTGCCGTCTCCGGCGGCGTTTCGCTCAACCTGCTCCAGACACTCGTCCTCGTCCGCGATGCCGGCGCCTGGCGGATCGCGGCGCTGCAGAGCACGCCCATCCCCCAGCAGGCATAGGCCCGGATGCGCCTCTCACGCCGCATCGAGAAGCTGCCGCCCTACCTCTTCACGGCGATCACCCGCGCCATCGCCGAGAAGCGCGCCCAGGGCGTCGACGTCGTCACCTTCGCCATCGGCGACCCCGACATTCCGACGCCGCGCCACATCCTCGACTCCCTCCACGCCGCCGCCGAGGACCCGGCGAACCACCGCTATCCTGAGTCGGACGGCCTGCCGGAGCTGCGCCGCGCCATCGCCGGCTGGTACGAGCGCCGCTTCGGCCTCGGCTTCGACCCCGACAAGGAGGTGCAGCCGCTGCTCGGCTCCAAGGAGGGGATCAGCAACGTCGCTCTCTGCCTCGTCGACCCGGGCGATGTCGTCCTCATCCCCAGCCCCGGCTACCCGCCCTACACCACCGGCACGATCTTCGCCGGCGGCGAGCCCTACTACCTGCCCCTGACAGAGGAGAACGATTTCTTGCCTGACCTCTCTGCCGTCCCAGACGACGTTGCGAGGCGGGCGCGAGTGCTCTGGCTCAACTACCCCAACAACCCCACGGCCGCCGTCGCGCCGCTCGAGTTCTTCGAGGAGGCGGTGCGCTTCGCCAAGCGCTACGACATCGCCGTCTGCCACGACGGCCCCTACAGCGAGGTCGCCTACGACGGCTACAAGCCCGTGAGCTTCCTCCAGGCCGACGGCGCCCGCGAGGTCGGCATCGAGTTCCACTCGCTGTCGAAGACGTTCAACATGACCGGCTGGCGCATCGGCTGGGCGATCGGCAACGCGACGCTGATCGACGCCCTCTTCCGCGTCAAAGACAACATCGACTCCGGCATCGCTCAGGCGATCCAGCGCATGGCGATCACCGCCCTGGACGGGCCGCCGGACTGCATCGAGGAGCACAACGCCGTCTACCAGCGCCGCCGCGACATCCTGGTCGAGGCGCTGCGCGCCTGCGGCCTGCGCGTCCAGCCGCCGAAGGCCAGCCTCTACGTCTGGGCGCGCGTGCCGCAGGGCTTCAGCTCGGCGGATTTCGCCGCCCGCCTTATCGACGACATCGGCGTCGTCGTCACGCCCGGCTCCGGCTACGGCGTCTACGGCGAGGGCTACGTCCGCCTCTCGCTGACGACGCCGGACGACCGCGTCGAGGAGGGTGCCCGCCGCCTCATCGAGTGGAGTCGCGGCAGGAAGTAGGTAGTGGGTCATTCCCCCCGTTCGTCCTGAGCCCGTCGAAGGACGATCTGCTCGGCAACCTAGCGTGGTTCGACAGGCTCACCACGAACGAATGGGGATGCTGCTGTCGAGGACGAGCCACGGTCTGGAAGCAAAGAAACGAATTCCTTGACGACTGAAGCGCCTGAGCTCCCTTTCGCTGGCCGCCTCGCACGCCGACTCCCCTTCTTCTACGGCTGGGTCATCGTCTCCATCTCATTTCTCTCCGTCTTCCTCATGGGCGCCACCACCTACTGGGGGCTGCAGATCTTCATCGCGCCGATGAACGAGGACACCGGCTGGTCGCACACCAGCATCGTCGCCGGCCTGTTCGTCCGCTTCATCGCCGGCGCCGTGGTCGGCTTCTTGCTCGGCCATCTCGCCGACCGGCGCAACGGCGCCCGCACCCTGCTCCTGGTCGGCACGCTGATCGACGCCGCCGCCATGGCAGCGCTCTACTGGGTGGACAGCCCGGCCCAGTTCATCCTCCTCTACGGCGTCGTCGGCGGCGCCGGCAACGCGGGGCTCCGGCTGTTCCAGGCGACGCTCATACCGAAGTGGTTCCTCTTCCGGCGCGGCGCCGCCTTCGGCCTTTCGACGATGGGCGGCGGCGTCTCGGCGATGATCATGGTGCCGGTCATTGCCTTCATGATCGAGGGGCTGGGCTGGCGCAGCTCCTGGCCGGCGCTGGCGGCGATCATGGTCGTCGTCGTGCTGCCCTGCGTGCCACTCGCGGTCCGCGCTCCGGAGGACATCGGCCTCCTGCCCGACAACGGCGCCCCACCGCCCAGCCGCCCGCGGGCGCCGGAAGCGCAGGCCGAGCGCAGCTACACGCTCGGCGAAGCGATGCGCACCTGGCGCCTCTGGCTGCTGCTCCTCGCCGTGACCAGCGGCTCCTACTCGCTCGGCACGAACACGTTCGTCCTCGTGCCGTACTTCCGCGAGGTGGGCTTCTCGACCGGCGTCGCCGCCAGCGCCATCTCCGTCTACGGATTCGCCTCCTTCAGCACGCGGTTAGTCTGGGGCTCCATCGCCGACCGCTTCGGCGTGCGACCCGCCCTCGTTGTCCAGGCGCTGCTCACGGCCTTCGCCGCCAGCTTCCTCCTTCAGATCGATGGCCGGGCGACTCTCTACGGCGTGGCTGCCTTCCAGGGCGCCGTCCTCAGCGGCTTCCCGGCCCTTCAGAGCCTGGTGTGGCCCGAGTTCTTCGGCCGGCGGCATATCGGCGCCATCGTCGGCCTCACGAGCCTCTTCGGCACATTCGCCTCCGCCAGCGGGCCCCTCATCGCCGGCCTGGTCTTCGACAGCACCGGCAGCTACGAGAGCTCGATCTGGGTGCTGGTCGTCACCTGGGCAGCCTGCGGCATCGTGATGCTCGCCTTGAGGCCGGCGCCCGCACGCGAGCACGTCGCAGAGGTGGCGTTACCGGACGGGTAGAATAGTCTTGTGCAGACGAAGAGCCGCAGACAGAACCAGACCGGTGGCTTCCACTCCACCGCGCCCGTCGTCGAGCGCGCCTACCTGGTCGCCGCCGAGCCGCGCCGCCGGCGCGACGGCCTCGACGCCGAGGCGTCGCTCGACGAGCTCGCCCTCCTTGCCCACACCGCCGGCGCCGAGGTGGTGGGCCGCGCCGTCCAGCGCCTGGAAACCCCGCATCCCGCCACCTACATCGGCAAGGGAAAGCTAGAGGAGATCGTCGCCGAGCGCGAGGCCGCCGGCTACACGCTCGTCGTCTTCGACGACGAGCTGAGCCCGTCGCAGCAGCGCAACCTGGAGAAGGCGCTGGGCGTCAAGGTGCTGGACCGCACGGCGCTGATCATCGACATCTTCGCCCGCCGCGCCCAGACGCGCGAGGCGCGGCTGCAGGTCGACCTGGCGCAGTCGCAATACCTGTTGCCGCGGCTCGCCGGCCAGTGGAGCCACCTGGAGCGGCTGGAGGGCCGCATCGGCACGCGCGGCCCCGGCGAGACGCAGCTGGAGACGGACCGCCGCCTCGTGCGCAACCGGATCACGCGCCTGCGGCGCGAAATCGACGCTGTGCGCCAGCAGCGCGCCCTGCACCGCCGCCGGCGCGCCCGCCAGGGCATGCAGGTCGTCGCCCTCGTCGGCTACACGAACGCCGGCAAGAGCACGCTGATGCGCGCCCTCTCCGGCGCCGACGTCTTCACCGAGGACCTTCTCTTCGCGACGCTCGACCCGGTGACGCGGCGCGTCCGCCTGCCCTCCGGCTCCGAGGTGCTCCTCAGCGACACCGTCGGTTTCATCCAGAAGCTGCCGACGCAGCTCATCGCCGCCTTTCGCGCCACGCTGGAGGAGCTGGCGGACGCCGACGTCCTCGTCCACGTTGTCGACATAACGCACCCAAACGCCGAAGAGCAGTTCGAGACGGTGGAGCGGACGCTGAGCGACCTCGGCCTGGCCGCCAAGGCGCGCGTCGTCGCCTTTAACAAGGTCGACCTCCTGGTCGGCGCCGACGGCCAGGAGGTCGTGTTAGAGGACATCGAGCGCAGCTTTCCAGCGCAAGAGCCGGGAACCCCGTTCGTCCTGAGCCTGCCTGCCCTGAGCCCTGTCGAAGGGTCGAAGGACGCTCCGCCTGACCACAGAGCGTGGTTCGACAAGCTCACCACGAACGTATCTGGGGCCCAGGCTGTCCTCATCTCCGCTGTCAAGCGCTGGAACCTCGATGGCCTCCTCGAGGCCGTCGAGCGGGAGCTGGAGGGCGCCCGCTCCTGGGCTACTGCCTAACTCGGTAGCCGTGCTAGACTTCGCTGGCAGCAGATGAACAGCTTCACCGCCACCGGGCCGCTGGTCATTCAGCGCCTCATCGCCAACTGGCGCCTTCTCCTCGTCCTCGCCTTCGGCATCCTCGTTGCCGCGACGCTGCTCGCCGTCTCGCCCGTCTACACGCGCGTCATGAACGACCTCGGCCTGCAGAGCTCGCTGGGGGCGGAGATCGGCAGCGCCAGCCGTAACGGCCTCACGCTCACCGGCCTGCCTCTGGGCGACCCGGCGAACGCCGAGAAGGAACGCACGGTCGTCAAGATCCTCGCCGACGAGCTGGGCTGGCTCACGGGATCGGAGGTGCGCTACGGCGCCCTGCCGAACCGCGACCTTGTCCGCGGCGACCTGCCGCCGAACCCCCAGGTCTGGATCCGCACGCACGGCATCTCCGGCCTGGAGGAGCACGTTCGCCTCGTCGACGGCCGTTTCGCGCAGCCGACGAGCGACCCCTCTGCGATCGAGGCGGTGATGCCCATCGAGTCCGCCGGGTTCCTCAAGCTGGAGCTGGGCGAGAAGGTCGGCGTGACCTATAGCTACGATAACTGCAACCGGCCGCCGCCCACGGCCGACCCAGCTGAGCAGGCGGCGCGCGCCCGCTTCGGCTGCCAGCCGAGCGTCTTCGTTCAGCGGCGGGCGATGGTCACCATCGTCGGCTTCGTCCAGCAGCTGGATCCGCTGGAGCCCTACTGGGGCGGGGCCAGCACCTCCTTCGCGACGCCGATACCGTCATCGGAGGAGCCGCCCATCGTCACCGTCATCCTGCCGGAGCAGTCCTTCTTCCAGGCCCTGCCGCAGCTCCTCGCCGGCATGCCCTCCGAGTTCCGCTTCACGGCCTTCGCCGACATCACGCGGCTCAACTCGGCCAACATTAGCCGCGCCCTGGAGACGCTCGAGGGCCTGGAGGACAAACTCGAGAAGGCGGGCGCGATCGCCGACCTGGCGATGGCCCGGCCGCTCGCCCGGTTCGAGAACCGCGCCGCCTTCAACCAGGTGCCGCTGCTCCTCATGCTCCTGCAGGTCGTCGGCATCGCAATCTACTACGTCTTCCTCGTCTCGACGCTGGTGGCGGAACGCCGCGCCGAGGAGGTGGCGATGCTGCGCAGCCGCGGCGCCACCGTCGGCCAGGTAGTGGCCCTCTCCGCAGCCGAGGCGGCCTGTCTTGCCCTCGCGGCGGCGCTGGCGGCGCCGTTCATCGCCAGCGGCTCTGTCTCCCTGCTGGGCAAGACCTCCACCTTCGAGTCGGTCTCCGGCGGCGACTTCCTGCCATTCACGACCGTGCCCGCGTCCTTCCTCTTCGCCCTGGCCGGCGCCGGCATCGCCTGCGTGGCGGTCATCCTGCCGGCCTTCTTCGCCGCGAGGCGGGGCATGGCCGTCTTCCTGCACACGGCCGCCCGGCCGGGCAAGCCATTCATCCAGCGCTACTACCTGGACCTCATCGTCACGGGCGCTGCCGCCCTGGCGCTCTGGCAGCTCAACCAGCGCGGCAGCGTCTACGACCCTCGCACCGTCGGCGGCTGGTCCGCCGATCCCTTCCTGCTCCTCTCGCCCTTCCTGCTCATCACCGCCGTGGGCTCCCTCATGTTCCGCTTCCTGCCGGCCATCCTTCGCCTCATCTCGCGCCTCGTCACCGCGACGACCGGCCCCGGCATCACCCTCGGCCTCTGGCAGCTGACGCGCAGCCCCGCCCGCTACACCCAGCTCGCCCTGCTCGTCGTCATGGCGGCCGCCGTCGGCACCTTCGCCGCCACCTACGGCGAGACGACCGACCGTAGCCAGCGGGAGCGGGCGCTCTTCTCCGTCGGCACCGACCTGCGCGTCACCGGCCTCGCCGAGCTCAAGAACGTGGACATCGACCAGATCACCAGCAAGCTCGAGGAGGTGGAGGGCGTCGAGCAGACGGCGACGGCATACCGCGGCCAGCTGCCCCTGGGCCCGCTCCCTAGCGTGGGGCGCCAAGTCCCCATTCTCGCCGTCGACCCGGAGACAGCGCCTGAGCTCGCCTGGTTCCGCGACGACTTCGCTGACGAGGACCTCCGCACGCTGCTGAACCGCATCAAGGGCTCACCAGCGGGCGGTCAGGGCCTGGTCCTGCCGGGTCAGCCGCAGGCCGTCAGCGTCTGGGTCAGCATCGACGCGCCTCGTTTCGACACGACCCTCTGGCTGCGCACCAGGGACGCCGCCGGCGTCTACCGCTTGCACGAGTTCCCAGGCACCGACCCTGCCTCGGGCGTCACGCTGGACTTCACGGGCTATCATCGCCTCGTCACCACCATCCCCCGGCCCAACGACGCGGGCATCGCGTACCCGATCTCGGTCATCGGCCTCATCATTACGCAGGGGAGCACCTCCGCCGACCCCATCTCCGGCATGTACGTCGACGACATCGCCGTCATCGACGCCGCCGACCAGGAGACGGTCGTCGAGGACTTCGAGGCGGCGCAGACGCGCTGGACGGCGATACCGACGCCGACGCGCTTCCAGGACGGTTTCCAGCGCGTTGGCCAGGGGGCGCACGGCGGCAGCGGCGCCGGCTTCTTCAGCTTCCGCGTCGCCATCGGCCGCCCCGTGCGCGGCATCTACGTTACCGACCCCAACGTGCCGCTGCCCGCCATCGCCAGCAAGAGGTTCCTCCAGTCGACCGAGCTGCGCGTCGGCGGTCAGGTCGATCTCGTCATGGGCAAAGTGATTCTGCCTGTCACCATTCAGGGCGAGGTCGATCTCTTCTCGACCATGGGGGACACAAAGGACGGCTTCATCATCCTCAACCAGGAGCACCTCTTCTTCTGGGCCGAGGCGACATCCGAGGCATCGCCTCGGACGCCCAACGAGATCTGGCTCAACCTGACGAAGGACGAGGAGGGCCGCGCTCAGGCCCGCGCCGCCTTGTACGAGAAATACGGAGTCACGTCCGGCTCGCTCGTCGATGTGGAGGAAGTGCTCAAGAAGATCCAGACGGACCCGGTGGTGCGGGCCGGCGGCAGCGGCGTGCTGCTTCTCGCCCTCATCGCCGCTTTCTCCATCCTCGGGCTCGGTTTCGCGCTGACTCTGTATCTGGGCGGCCAGGCCCGCACGGTGGAGGTCTCCGTGATGCGCGCCGTCGGCCTCTCGCCCCGTCAGGTCTTCACGATGATCAGCCTCGAGTATCTGCTCGTCGCCGCCGTGGGGCTCGTCGTCGGCACCATCGCCGGCCTGCGTATCTCCGACACCATGCTTTCCTTCCTCAACGTGACGGAGTCAGGCAGCCGCGTCATACCGCCCTTCTCGCTTGTCACGCGCTGGGACACGGTCGCCATCGCCTTCGCGGCGACGGGCCTCGCCTTCCTGGCGGGCGTGATCGCGCTGGCGTTCTACTTCCTGAAGATGCCGGTGAGCCGCGTTCTCCGTCTCACGCGCTAGGGCGAGAGCACGAGGACGCCCGCGGCGGCGTCCGAGCCCGGCTGCGACCGGAGCATGACGGAAGCGCCCGCCTGAAGGAGGTCTCGATCGCCCGGCTCCAGCCGGCGCAGCGGCGCTTGAGGTGTTATGCGTATCGTCGTCCGCTCACCCCAGGGCGTCTCGATGGTGACCGCGCTGGCCGCGATCTCCACGACGCGGCCGGAGACGGCGACGCGTCCATCGTCAGCTTCCGTCTCTTTCAGGCCCGCGAAGCCGCCGAGGCTGCGACCCGCCGGAGACGCCGGCGCCTCGTAAGCGGGCGCGCTGGCGTCGAAGGCAAAGACGATGGTGTCAGAGGGACGCAGGCTGCGGCCGGCGAAGAAGCCGACAACCCCGAAGGCCACCGCGGCCACGAGCCACAGCCCGAGCTTCAGGTTTCGCGCCGTCACTCTCACCTCAGCGGCTCCCCAGCTGCGACTGCGGTATCACAACGACCGCGGTCAGCGTCAGGATCGTCTGGGCGTGCGGGAGAGCGACGCCGTTCAGCCAGTCCCCGACCTTCAGGCCGGCCAGGTCACCCGGCTGGATCTGCTCGATGACCGTGTCTGGCTGAAGCCGGAAGCTGCGTTCGTTGCCGCCGACGGAGATCGTCAGCGTGTCGCCGCTCTGCCGGAGGACCAGGCCCCAGACCATCTCTTGCGCCGCGGCCGTCGGCGACGGCTCGACGAAGGCCGGGCCCGTGTCGTTGTCCGTGCTGGCCGTCGCGTAGCCAGCAACGAGGGCGCTCAGCGCCACGGCAACAAGGGTCACCACGGGCACGACGGCGTGCTGAAGGAATCGACGGATCACCGCAGAATCAGAGCGCCGCCCTCAATCGCCGAGGGCAGTGGTGTAGCCGAGGCCGATGACCTCTTCCACGTACTGGGAGCGCCACTCCGGCTCCGGCACGCGCAGGTTGTGCTCGCGGAACCAGCGATGGTACGTCAGATACTCCTCTTCTAGTCGCGCTCGCCAGGACGTCTCCTCCTCGAAGACGTCCGGCGCCAGATCCTCCAGGCGCGTGCCCGTGTCCTCCGGCGCGATATCGAGGTCTTCCTGCCAGTAGTCGGCCAGGTAGTCCAGGCACTCCTCCAGATCCTTGCGGCAGTCCTCCATCAGGAGACTCATCATCTCCTCCTGATCGACCGGGTGTGCCCGCAGACGGAGCTCCTTAGCGCAGCTCTCGCAGAGGAAGACCAGCTTCCGCGAATCGCAGTCCTCCTTGTGAGTGCAGTTCTGACAGCGCGGCGCGTACTCCGCCGCCCAGGGCGCGCGCGAGTAGCCCGCTACGACCTGCGGCGTCAAGACGCCGCAGCGAGGGCAGCTCACCTGATCGGCGAATATGTCCTCGATGGCCTTGACCCAGTCTATCTGCATAACTCCGTTCCTCGCGGGAGTGGGACTCTCCCCAATGATAGCCCGCGCCCCCGTGCTGTCAAATCGCCGGCGTCAGCGCAGCGGGGCGCGAACTGGCCCATCTCCGTTTGATCTAGCCTCGATCTGGCCGCGCCGTCTCTTGTCAAGAGCCGACCTGCAGTTCGTAAGGGCTATCTAAAGCGGCAGATCGTCATGCCATTCGGCACGAAATCCGATCTTAATTTCCGTTGGCCTAGGCCAGTGGGTTGACAGATGGTCAGAAACGGTGCGAATATTGGCCCAGATTACTGCAGCATTACATCTGCAGCGATCTACCTGTGCCGTAAGGATGCGGCGGGTCAGAGCTCAAGGAGGAGCAAATGGCCGAAATGGGATGGGGC
>DATBWN010000072.1:0-4677 GCA_036514755.1 Dehalococcoidia bacterium
ATCTCCATCGCCATCGAGAAGTTGTTCATCAGGATCGAGAGGATGGGGATGCGCTCCCGCGCCGCCGTCTCGAAGTCCATGCCCGTCATGCCGATGGCGGCGTCGCCCCAGACGTTCATGCAGAGCTTGTCCGGCCGCGCCAGCTTCGCGCCCATCGTCAGGCCGAGGCCGTAGCCCAGCTGCGTCGACTTCCCCCAGCCGATGTAGCTCAGGGGCGAGACCGCCTGCCAGAACGGCGAGAGCTGGTCGCGCGGGCTGCCGGCGTCGTGGGTGATGATCGTGTTGGGCACGTCCACGGTGTGCAGCAGGTCCCAGATGACACGGTAGGGGTTGAGCGGCGCGTCGTTAGAGGTGAGCTTCGGCGACCACTTCTGCAGCCACTCGTCCTTCTGCGTCTTGATCTTCGCCGCGACCTGCTCCCTGATGCCGCGTGGTTTGCCGCCGAGGCGCTCGCTCGCCGCCTCGTACAGCGCCGCGAGGGTGAGCTTCGCGTCGCCGATGAGGACGTGCTGCGCCGGGATGTTCTTGTTCACGTCCATCGGGTCGACGGTGGCGTGGATGAAGGTCTTGTTCGCCGTCGGGAAGCGGATGCCGAAGCCCGTCGCCGTGAAGCTACAGCCGACGCCGAAGACCACGTCCGCGTCCTGGACGTGGCGGTGGACGGAGAGCGGCATCGCCACGCCGCCGGAGCCGAGGGACAGAGGGTGGTTCTCCGGGAAGGCGCTCTTGCCCTCCAGGCTCGTCGTCACGGGTATCTCCAGCAGCTCCGCCAGCCGGCGCAGCTCGTCCCAGGCCTCGGCGTAGTGGACGCCCTGGCCAGCGTAAATCAGGGGCCGCTCCGCCTCGATTAGCGCCCGCGCCGCCGCGTCGACGGCCTGTGCGTCGGGCGCGAAGCGGGCGCGGGCCGTCGGCTCGTAGCTCAGCGGCTCCGGCACCTCCTCGTTCCAGATGTCGCCGGGCACTTCCAGCAGCACCGGGCCGGGCCTGCCGTTGCGCGCCTGCGTGAAGGCGCGCCGCATTGCCGCGACGACGGCGCTGCCGACCGTGAGCTGCTCGCTCCACTTCGTAACGTTGCGGTAGTTGAGGGCGGCGTTGAAGGCCGGCGTCACCCAGCTCTGGCCGCGCGCCGAGCCGCCGGGGATGACGATGAGCGGCACCGACTCCGAAAACGCCTGCGCCACGCCGGGGAAGGCGTTCTCCGTGCCGGGGCCCGCCTGCATGCAGAACACGCCGAGGCGCTTCCCCGACGTGAGGCGGCTGAAGGCGTCCGCCATGTTGATGCCAGGCCGCTCCGAGCGGACGATGATCGGCCGGATGTCGATCTCCGCCGCGGACTCAATGAGGGGGTTGATGGGGTAGGCGAAGAGGTACTCGACGCCCTCGCGCTTGAGGATCTCGGCGATGGCCTGGACGACTCTCATGTTCTCCTCCTGCTCGCGGGGCGGGCTCTGTGAGCTTCGATTGTAAGGGGCGGCGTCGGTTCGGGACAGCGGAGCTGGCGGCGGCGCGCCTTTCGGAGTGTCGTTGCGAGCCATTCCGACGGAAGGCGAAGCAATCTTGGACGGAACGACCAAGATTGCCACGGCTCGCCTCCGGCGAGCCTCGCAAAGACAACAAAGGTGCACCTCGACGAGCAGTTGCCTACCTGCCCGCCTACCCTTCCTACGGCAGCTTCGGCGCCTCCGCTGACGGCTCGATCGCCAGGGCGTTGAAGAGGGCGCCGATCATCGCGTAGTAGCCGACCGTCGCCGCCAGGTCGATGACGCCCTGGTCGCCGTAGCGCCGGCGCACCGCCTCGAAGGTCGCGTCCGGCACCCTGTGGTCGATGAGGAGGGCGCGGGCGAAGCGGACCGGCAGCGCCTCCTCGTCGCTGAGGCCGGCGAGGTCGCGGCGCTGCGCGATGGCGTCGACCGCCGTCTGGCTGATGCCGACGTCGTTCGCGCCGCGCACGTGGGCTGCCCACTCGAAGGCCACGTCGAGCTCGCGCGCGGCGGTGAGGACGGCGAGCTCGCGGTCCTTGGCCGGCAGCGCCGACTCGAAGCGGATGTAGGTGCCGACGTGGGCGACGCGCTGGGTGACGTCCGGGCTGTGCAGAAGGGGCGAGAAAGGCAGCCGTACGCCGCCGCGCGTCTTCAGCAGGTAGTCGAAGGCCTCGCGCTTGTCCTCCGGCAGAGCGTCTCTCTCCAGAATCTCCGGCAGTCGGGGCATCAGGTGGCTCCTTTTCTAGCGGCCGCGTCCGACGCGAATGCGTCCTTGCGGCATTCTACGCCGTCGTTGAATCCGGGCTAGAGCGGGGGAGCGTATATAAAGACGGGAGCCACCTCTCGGTGGCCCCGTCCGGGGAGCGCCACTCCGCTGCTACTGGTCAGCGGAGGGCCCTCTTAGTATACATGCTCGCATCCGCCGCGGAGCATCGCGATCGTAAAGAGTCTGTGAACAGGTCGCGTCTCGCGCGCTAGCGCCAGCGCACCGTCAGCCGCTCAACGACCCCCACCAGCGCGAACAGCAGCAGCGACAGCAGCGCGATGACGAAGATCGCCGCGAAGACGAGATCGGTGCGGAACGAGTTCTTCATCAGCAGGACGTAGATGCCCAGCCCCTCGCGGGCGCCGCTCCACTCGGCGAAGACGGCGCCGACCATGGCGTACGTCACGGCGATGCGCAGGCCGGTGAACAGGTAAGGCAGCGCCAGGGGCACCTGCAGCAGCCGCAGCGTCTGCAGCCGGTCCGCGCCCAGCGTCCGCATCAGGAGCAGCGCCTCGGCGTCCACGGCCGCCAGGCCGGAGGCGAAGGCGACGGTGATCGGGAAGAAGGTGTAGAGCGTCACGACGACGATCTTCGGCGTCAGCTCGAAGCCGAACCAGAGCACGAGCAGCGGCGCGATGACGACGACGGGCACGGTCTGCGAGCCGACGAGCAGCGGGTAGAGCGCCCGTCGCGCCGGCGCGAAGGCGTCGATGACCAGCGCCAGCGCCACGCCGAGGACGATGCTCACCGCCAGCCCGACGATGGTCTCCTGGATGGTGACGAGGGAGTGACGCCAGAGGAGGTCGCGGCTGGCGAAGGCGCCGTCCAGGATGCGCGAAGGCGCCGGCAGCGTGACGGCGCTGATCCCGGAAAGCTCCACGTAAGCCTCCCAGACGAGGAAGAGGCCGGCGAGCACGGCCGCCGGCGGCAGCACGGCGCCCGCCCAGGCGCCGAGCCGCCCCAGTCGGCCGTTCGCCGGGCGTGTTGTGGCGCTCACGGCGCCGCCGCCTCGACGTGCAGCGCCGCGAGAATCTGCTCCTCGCAGCGCGCCAGGGCGAGGGAGTCCAGCCCGGCGTCGCCTGTGCGCGACACAGCTACCTCGGCGACGATCTCGCCTGGGCGCGGGCTCATCACGTAAACGCGGTCGGATAGGTAGACAGCCTCGCGCACGTCGTGCGTGACGAGCAGCGCCGCCTCGCTGCCGGAGCGCCAGGTGGCGCGGAGCCAGGCCTGTAGCTCGCGCCGCGTCAGCGCGTCCAGCGATGCGAAGGGCTCGTCCAAGAGCAGCAGCGGCCGGCCGAGGAGCAGCGTGCGCAGGAGGGCGACGCGCTGGCGCATGCCGCCGGAAAGCTCCGCCGGGTGGTGCGCCTCGAAGCCCTCCAGCCCGAAGCGGGGCAGCAGCCCGCGCGCCCGCTCTCGCGCCTCCCGCCGCGAGCAGACGCCCGCTACCTCCAGGCCGAGCGCCGCGTTGTCCAGGACGTTGCGCCAGGGGAAGAGCAGGTCCTTCTGGAACATGTAGCCGGAGCGCAGGCGGCGTTCGTCCGGGTCGGCCTGGCCCTGCAGCGCGACATCGCCGGCCGAGGGCGCCAGGATGCCGGCGACGATGTTGAAAAGCGTGCTCTTGCCGCAGCCGGACGGCCCGACGATGGAGACGAAGTCGCCGGCGTCGACGTGAAGGCTGACCTGGCGCAGCGCCTGCACCCGCCTCGGGCGGGCGAAGGCCTTGCTGACGCCGTTTACGAGGAGGAGGGGCTCGGCCACCGCCGCTTACTTCGGCAGGAGGTCGTTGCTGAAGAGCGGCCCGCCCGAGAGCTCCTTGACGACGCGGTCCTCGGCGTCCTTGACCGCGCCTTGGCCCAGCAGCCAGCGCGAGTAGGCGTCCCACTTCGCGGCGTCCTGCGTGCCCCAGCGCCCGCCTGCCGGCACGTAGATCGGCGCCAGCATCGCCGCCGAGCGGCGCACCATCTCCGGCTCCGGGAACGTCCCCTTCGGCAGGTAGTCGAGGAAGACCTGCGCCGCCTCCTGCGGGTTCGCCGCCGCGAACTCGTAGCCGCGGCGCGTGACCTCCAGGAACCGCGTCAGCGCTGCCTCGCGCTTCGTCAGGGCGTCGCGCTTGGCGACGAGGACGACGCTGTAGACGTCGGGAACGCCGTATTTGTCATAACGGAAGGTGCGCAGCTTGACGCCGCGCATCTCTGCTTCGATGCCTTCCCAGGCGACGAAGATCTCCGTGAAGTCGGCGCGGCCGGCGTAGAGCGCCTCGTAGGCGGCGGTGGAGAGCGTCGCCGTCTCGAACTCACCCTTGCCGCCGTCCGCCTGGATGACGGTCTTGATCTGCGGCTCCTCGTAGGGCAGGCCGAAGCCGGCGTAGAGGCGCCCGTCGAAGTCGCGCGGGCGCTTGATGTCGCTCGAATCGAGCACCGCCAGCTC
>DATBWN010000073.1:0-2154 GCA_036514755.1 Dehalococcoidia bacterium
GGTGAAGACGCTAGGCGAGGCAACAGGTACGCTGACGGTCTTTGTCGGAAGTCAGGAATGTGTCACGGCCGACCTGGCTGACCGTACGGCGCGCGACGCAGCCGGCGACCTTCTAATCAAGGTCGGTGCTCCCGGGCAGCCAACCGGTTGCGCTGTCGAGGGCGCCCGCGTCACCTTCGTCGAGGCTGATGGCAAAGAGCTTTACGTCGAGTTCGTCTTTCGCAGGGGCGCAACTGAGATACTTTCGAATCTCGCCCCGAAGCCGCCAAACTGAGGCACTAGAGAAACGCCAGCAGCTCTCTCGCGAACTCCTCCGGCCGCTGGCCGGGCAGGTCGTGCCCCGTGTCGTCGAAGACGACCAGCTTCGAGCCCTTGATGCCGGCGCGCAGCGCCTCGGCCAGCGAGAGGTCGTTCACGGCGTCGTTACGGCCCCAGAGGATGAGGGTCGGCGCCTTGATGTGCGGCAGGCGGCGCAGCGTGTTGTAGCGCTGGCGGGTCAGCGGGTTGGTCATGTGGCGCATCACTTTCGCGAAGGCGGCGACGTGCGCCGCGTCCGCCACCTTCGACGCGTACTGGCGGACGATGGCCTCGACGTCGACACCGGGCGGGGCTTTCGCCAGGCGGGCGCGGACGCGCGCCGTGAGCTGGTCGACGGGCGGCGGGCGCCACTCGACCATGCTCGCGAGCGGCCGCGTCGCCGTGCCGCCGGCGGCGACGAGGACGAGCCTGGCGACGCGCTCGGGGCTCTCGTAGGCGAGGAGCGTGGCGAGCCAGCCGCCCATCGAGTGGCCGACGACGTTCGCCCGCTCGATGCCGAGGGCATCCATGAACTCGCGCACGTGGTCGACGAGATAGGCGAAGGAGAGCTCGATGTCGAGGACGTCGCCGGGGCCCCAGTTGAGGCTGTCGAGGGCGAGGACGCGCAGTCGGGGCGCCAGCGACGGCAGGTTGGGCAGCCACACGTAGGCGCCGTTGTCGAAGCCGGCGCCGTGGAGGAGGAGCGTCGGGAAACCTACGCCCGCCTCGAAGTAGCGCGTCCGGCCGTGGCTCAGCGTTACGTAGCGCTCCGTGATCTGTGCAGTCTCCGTCGCCAACGCGCGCCTCCTTCCTCCCCCGTTCGTGGTGAGCCTGTCGAACCACGATAGGTCGTCAGCGCACTCGTCCTTCGACAAGCTCAGAGCCTGTCCTGAGCGCAGCGAAGGGACGAACGGCGTGTCACTTGCCGTCAAGATTAGCGCATCGACTCGTCAGATCAAGGCGACGGGAGGATGGCCGCGAGGAAGCTGCGCATGGCGCTGCCAGTGGCGGCGACGCCCGCCGCCGGCGGCTGATGGCGGCGTACATGTCGCGGTTCCCGGCCTAGGACGTTCCCCCAAGCGAAGCTGTGCGCTAAGCTAGCCCAACCGTCGCGTCTTTAGCCTGGAAGAGGGAGGGCTTCATGCTGTTCCACGTCACCTGGGAGTTCATCGACCCGTCAGAGGAGGGCGCCAGGCGCTCGCTGGCAGTCTTTCAGAGCTGGCAGCCGGCGCCGGGCAACGAGTTCAAGGGCTTCTACGGCTTCGCTGACGGCAGCGGCGGCGTCGCCGTCGTCGAGTCGGACAGCGCGGCCAGCCTTGCGCGCCTCACTGCGCCCTTCACGCCCTGGCTGCGCTTCACGGCGACGCCGATCCTGCCCGTGGAGGAGGCCGCCGCCATCGGGGGCGAAGGCGTAGCCTTCCGCGATTCGGTGGGTTAGGGCGAACGAGCCGGCGTCAGTTAGGCGCGGCCGGAGGAGACAGTAAGGCCGGCGCTGCGCTCCAGCGACTCGACCAGCGCCGCGAAGGTGGCGTACGCGTCCGGCCCGACCTCCTCCTGCACCGCCTCGATCTCGCGCGCGAGGTGTGCCGCCTCCGCCTCGCTGATCAGCGCCGCGGCGAGCGGGAAGAGGATGTCGTCCTCCTTGGCGATGTGCCTGCGCAGCATGCGGCTAAAGAGCAGCAGCGCCCGGGTCGCCTGCTTCTGGGCGCGCGTCTCGCCCGCCTCCAGGCCGGGTAGGGCAGCCTCGAGCTCGGAGATGAGGACGTGGCCTGCCTCGTGCTCGGCTTCGAGCATGTGCACAGGCCCCCTGGCGATGGTCTCGTTCTTCGCCGCCAGCAGCGGGAAGAGCGCCCTCTC
>DATBWN010000074.1:0-8391 GCA_036514755.1 Dehalococcoidia bacterium
CAGGAGGCCTTCGAGCGCCTGCGCGAGACCGACCTCAACTTCATCGGCAACGTCGAAGGCGTGCGCGTCCACAAGGGCGTCGCCGACGTCGTCGTCACGGACGGTTTCACCGGCAACGTCGCCATCAAGGTCGGCGAGGGCATCGCCGACTACATCCTCGAGCAGGTGCGGGCGACGATTAAGAGCAGCCCGCTGTTCATCACGGCGACCATCCTGCTGCGGCCGGCGCTGCGCCGCGCCCTGAAGAGCCTGCAGTACGAGGAGTACGGTGGCGCCAACCTCATGGGCGTCAACGGCGTCGTCGTCATCGCCCACGGCCGCTCTGACGCGATCGCCATCAAGAACGCGCTGCGCCTGGCGCGGGACGCCGCCGGCAGCGGCCTCATCGAGACGATGCGCGCCTCCTTCGCTACCTCTTCAGAGACCTCACCGGCGGCCGGCCGCTAGGAGACCAGAGTGGAGGTTGTCAGCCTGGCGCAGGCGCGGCGCTTCCTCGCCGCGAGGCCGGTGCGCGCCCGCCTCTTCGACCGTCCCCGCTTCGTCGCCGAGCTGCTCTGCCTGGAGCCCGGTCAGCAAGAACACCGGCTTGAGCAGGAGAGCGCAGACGAGCTCTACCTGGTGCTCGACGGGCGGGCACGGCTGCGCGCCGGCATTCAGACGCAGGAGCTGGGCGCGCTTGAGGCGCTCGTCGTGCCGCCGGGGATCGAGCGCTCGCTGACGAACGCCGGGCCGGGCCAGCTCAGCGTCCTCGTCCTCCTGGCGCCAAACCCGACGCGCGTCGCGCTGCCATCCGGGCGTCGGCCGCCCCCGAGAGCGGTCGCTCCTCGTCCGGCCAGGGAAGAAGGAGCGGCCGAGTGGCGCCCGCCGCCTCGGCCGCGGCGAGGGCCAGGTGAGGTCGCGGGAGCGCGCCGCGGGGAAGCTGGACGACCTATCGGCCCGCGACGGGCGCCTGGTGCGCCCGCCCGCGGCGGCGGGGCGGCCAGGGGCCCGGCCGGCCCATGGAGGGCGCCTCGGCGACCGCCCGGCGCCGGCGGCGAGCGCCCCGGGGGTCGTCCGGAAGGTAGGCGGCCGGCGAGGCCGCGAAGCGGGCCTTGGACGCCCGGGAACGTTCGCAGCGAGCAACAAGAAGACGTTCGCGGCGAGCAACAAGAAGACGTTCGCAGCGAGCAGCAGAGAGAGCGCGGCGGCGCCCGAGTGAGCGGCCGGGGCGAGGGTCAACGGCCGGGCTCGCGAAGCGGCTCCCGGACGCCCAGGGGCGCTCGCGGCGAGCCGCAAGAAGACGCTCGCGGCGAGCCTCAGAGAGAGGGTCAGCCCGAAGGCAGACGGCCTGCGGGCCCGCGACGAGGTACGCGGGCAGGTGGCTACGCTGGTGAGCCCGAGACGGGTGGTCGTGGTGCAGGCAGGCGGCCTACGGCTGCTCGCAGGGTGCCGCGTGCGCCTGCCAGCGATCGCGGCGAGGTCAAGAAAGATCGGAGCGGGCGCCAGGGACGAGGCCGAAGCGGGCCCAGGCCTTCAGCGCCTCGCTGACCTCCTTCGCCACGGGCGAGTCCGGCGGCAGGCCGCCCAGGAGGCAGCGCTCGATGTGGCGCTCCATCAGCAGCAGGCCCACCTGGTCCAGGCTGCTGCGCACCGCCATGATCTGCGTCAGCACCTCCTCGCAGTCGCGGCCGCTCTCCAGCATGCGCTCCAGGCCCTGCACCTGGCCGGCGATGCGCCGCAGGCGGGTCGATAAGTTTCTCTCTGCCTCTTCCATTCTTGTTGCCCTCGCGAGCTGCAGGGCTTTAGCCCCGCCCTTCCATCCTGGCAGACCTGAAGGTCTGCAGCTACGTCTAGCGCTTGACATACCCCAAGGGGGTATCGTAAAGTGTAGTCGTCACAAGGCCGAAAGTCAAAGGCCCGCCGAGGCTGGCTATAGAGGAGGAGATTCGATGACGAAGCCCGCGGACGTTAGCGACGCCGACTGGGAGACCGATGTCCTGAAGCAGGAGAAGCCTGTGCTCGTGGACTTCTGGGCGCCCTGGTGTGGGCCCTGCCGCATGGTGGCCCCCATCGTCGAAGAGCTGGCGGACGAGTACGCCGGCAAGGTCGAGTTCCGCAAGCTCAACACGGACGACAACCCGAAGACGACGATGAAGTACGGCGTGCGCAGCATCCCGACGCTGCTCGTCTTCAAGCAGGGCCAGCCCGTTGGCCAGATCATCGGCTTCCGGCCGAAGAGCGACCTCAAGAAGCGCCTGGACGAGGCGCTGACGTAAGAACACTGAACAGAGGAACGAGGAACAGCTGGGGCGGGGGCTTGTTCCCTGTCCCCTGCTCCCTCTTCCTTCAGCGATAGGACGCCTGCGTGGCCAAGGAATACGACATCGTCATCATCGGCGCCGGGCCCGCCGGGCTCGCGGCCGGGCTCTACGCCGCCCGTGCCCGCCGCAGGACGCTGCTCATCGAGAAGAACATCACCGGCGGCCAGATCGCCCTCACCGCCGCCATCGAGAACTACCCCGGCATCGTCGACATCAACGGCTTCGACCTCGGCCAGGCGATGCAGCAGCAGGCCGAGACGTACGGCATGGAGACCGCCTACGCCGCCGTCGAAGCCATCGAGCCGCAGGAAGACAAGCGTCACCTGATCCGCACAAACGAGGGCGACTATCTGGCGAAGGCGCTGATCATCACCTCCGGCGCCGACTATAACCGCCTCAACGTCCCCGGCGAGGAGCGCCTCACCGGCCGCGGCGTCTCCTACTGCGCCACCTGTGACGCCGCCTTCTTCAAAGACATGGAGGTGGCCGTCGTCGGCGGCGGCGACGCCGCCATGGACGAGGGCCTCTTCGTCGCGCGCTACGCCTCCAGGGTCTACATCATCCACCGCCGCGACCAGCTGCGCGCCAGCGCCGTCCTCCAGGAGCGCGCCTTCGCCAACCCGAAGCTGAGCTTCATCTGGAACACCGTCGTCGAGGAGATACGAGGCGAAGAGGCGGTCGAGTCCCTCCGCCTGCGCAACGTCGCCACGGGCGAGGAGTCGGACCTGACGGTGGCGGCCGTGTTCATCTTCATCGGCCAGACGCCGAACACGTCCTTCCTCGACGGCCTCGTCGAGATGGACGGCGGCAAGCACGTCATCGTCAACGCCTGGATGGAGACAAGCACGCCGGGCGTCTTCGCCGCCGGCGACGTGCGCAACGACTCAGCCCGCCAGGTGATCAGCGCCGCCGGCGACGGCGCCACCGCGGCCATCCGCGCCGACCACTACATCACAGACACGTTCAAATAGGCCACTGGCGTGGCGGCATAGGGCTGTCGCCCGACGCTCGCAACGTCGTCGGGGGAACGATCGACACGCCATCCCCTGCTTGCTGAGCACTGCCTCGAGTGGGGTACAGGGGGCCCTTCGGCAGGCTCAGGGCAGGCTCCGCCTCGCTGACGGGGAGTCTGAGGGGTGTCCCCTCAGAAGCCCTCGATCTTGGGGCGGAGCAGATGAGTCCTTCCTCGGAAGGACGAAGATGCGCAGCCGATGGCTGGCTAGCCGGGCTTCGGCGTGGCGCCCTTGCGCCCGCTTCGTGCTGCCCGCGCCCGCGCTGCGGCCTCGTTCTCCGCGATTCGCGCCCGGACGAGCTTCGTGATGAGCGCTTCCGGCAGCGGCGCGCCGATCGGAAAGCGGACGGTAGCCTTCGCCGTCTCGTACCCTCGGATATCCTCTCGATGCGCGTCCATCGCGGCCGTGCCCATGACGAAGAGGCTGCAGTGGTTCTTGAACGCGGCGTAGCCTACGAGCATTCGTCCGCGGTACTTGAAGGTCGGGACCTGGTAGCTGATAACCTCGACAGCGTCGGGCACGACAGCCTTGATCGTCGCGCGAAGCTTCGCCAGCGTTGCCCGCGCCGCCTCTGGCACGGCCGCCAGGTACTCGTCCACGTCTCCAGCCGGCGTGCTCATGACATCGTCCTCATTTCTGTCGAATTGGCGGTCGCGCCGTCGCGGCCGTCAGACAAAGCCGACCGTCCGGGTCGATGCGGCCCGTCTCTTGGCGCTGCGCCTCCACATCAAGGAGGGCGCGGACGCGGGCGTCGAGGGGCTCGGTCGGGGCCATGGTCGCGAGCTTAGCGACGAGGCGCCGCGAGCGTCAAACGGGGGAGAATCAGCGGGCCGGCGAGGGGCGCCGAGAAGCCGCGCTAGTAATAGATCTCGGAAGCGCAGTAGAGCGTGCCGCGATAGGTAACGCACACTTCCACCAGCACCGCGCCCGGCGTCAGCGGCACCACGGCCGAGCAGCTGCCATAGCCGTTGCTGTTCGTCGTTGCGTTGCACGCGCCTTGGAGGAGCTGACCGGCGCTGCTATAACCGGAGAGCGCGAAGATCATCAGCTCTCCCGTCACCGCCTGGCCGTTGCACGTGAAGCGAGCCGTGATTGGAGCCGGGCTGCCGACGTAGATCGTGCTGTCGAACAGGGGCGTGGAGACAAAGCAGCCTGAAGATGTCGGCGCCCCTGCCGTTGGCGGTCGGCTGGTGGGCGCAGCAGCGGGAGTAGTGCAGTTCGCAATGAACCACTGGCGCTCCGTCTCAGACCTGTAGGCTGTCCCGCGAATCTCAGCGCAGTTCGTCCTGTCGGGCAAGGTCACCGGCGCCGCCGGTGGGGCTTGCTCGGTCGGCGGAGGGGCAGGCGTCGGCGTCGCAGGCGAGGCCACGGCCGGCGCGGGCGTCGAGCTCGCCGGTGAGGGCACGGCCGTCGCCTTGGCCTCGCTGCCGCCGGACGAAGAGCCGCTCCTGCCCAGCGCATAAACGCCGCCGAGCAAGACGATGAGAAGCAGTGCGATTGCCGCGCCGACGATAGCGCTCTTCGAGTCCATCTCAGGTCTCCTTTAGGTTCGCCGTTGGGAATGTGGAGGTGCCCAGGTGCCTGGCGCCGCGCCAGCTGCGTCGGGCGGCGTGAAGCCGGCTGTCTTGCGGCTCCTCTCTAATATGTTCGGCAACCTGTCTCTCTCGCGTTATACCTGCACGAAGAGTAGTTCGCGCCGCGGCCGCAGACTGCCGCGGTACCGCTCTCGCCGCCTCGTTTGCTATGCTGGCAGGCGTAATGCGCGTCCTGATGAAATCGATCGCGAAGAGGAGACCCGGGGCCTCTGGGCTGGCAGAGGCCCGGCGGCGCGGACCGTCGCGAACGACGGCTGCGCCGCAGCATCCACCTAGACGCGGCGCGCCAGCCAGCGCTTAACGTTCCCTTAAAGACCCCGGTTCATAATCAACCCGTGGCGGTTTGCGCCGCCGCGGCGCCCGGCCTGGTGCTTCGACATGGTGCAGCAAGAGCACAGCGAAATCCTGCGTAACCGCCTGCGCGAGCTCGTCCTCGCGGAGTCGCTGCCGGCCGCCTTAGAGCTGCTCGAGGCCCTGCATCCAGCCGACCAGGCCGACCTCATCGAGCATCAGGACGAGTTCGTCCAGGAGCGCCTGGTGCGCGCCTTCTCCGCCGACCAGCTGGCCGACGTCCTCGAGTACCTGGACGAGGAGCTGCGCACGCGCCTCCTCGTCGAGCTACCCGCCGCCACGATCGTGCCCGCGCTCGACCGCGTCGACGAGGACGTCGTCGCCGACATCGTCCAGGACCTGCCGCCGGAGCAGGCGCAGCGCGTCGTCTCGCTGCTGGAGGAGCGGGAGGCGGTGCAGGAGCTGCTCGCCTACCCCGAGGAGAGCGCCGGCGGCCGCATGTCGCCGGAGTTCGTCGCCCTGCGCCGCAACTGGACCGTGGACGAGTCGATCCAGTTCCTGCGCCGTCAGAGCCCGGACGCCGAGCAGCCCTTCTATCTCTACGTCGTCGACGAAGCGGGGCTGCTGACCGGCGTCGTCAGCCTGCGGGCGCTGATCACGGCGGCGCCGGAGACACCCATCGCCGCGATCATGAGCGAGGAGGCGCTCAGCGTCCGGACGGACGAGGACCAGGAGCTGGCGGCGGAGCGCATGCGCCACTACAACCTCCTCGCCCTGCCCGTGGTAGACCAGGCAGGCCGCCTGCGTGGCGTCATCACCGCCGACAACGTCCTCGACGTCCAGGTGGAGGAGGCGACGGAGGACATGTTCCGCATGGCCGGCCTGGCAGAGGAGGAGCGCCTCTTCCGGCCGATCCGCGAGGCGGTGCCACCGCGCCTCGCCTGGCTCTCCCTGAACCTGGTCACCGCCTTTCTGGCTGCAGCGACGGTCAACTTCTTCGAGGGCACCATCGAGCGCGTTGCCGCCCTCGCCGTCTTCATGCCGATGGTCGCTGGCATGGGCGGCAACGCCGGCATCCAGACGATCACCCTCGTCGTGCGCTCCATCGCCCTCGGCGAGGTGGACTCCCGCGACGCCGCCCGCGTCCTCCGCCACGAGGCGCTCATCGCCCTGATCAAGGGCGTCGTCATCGGCCTGCTGGTCGGCGTCGCGGCCTGGCTGTGGAAGGACAGCCCCTGGCTCGGCCTCATCGTCGGCCTGGCGATGCTGGCGAACATCGCCAACGCCACCCTGGTCGGCGTCCTCGTGCCGCTTGCCCTCCGGCGCCTGCGCGCCGACCCGGCGCTCGCCTCCGGCGTCATCGTCACGACGTTCTCGGACGTTGTCGGCTTCCTCGTCTTCCTCGGCCTGGCTGCCCTCCTCGTCTCTAAGCTGACGTAGCGAGTAGAATGCGCCGGATGGACGCAGCGCAGGTGCAGAGCCAGGTCGCCGAGGTAGCGCAGGATTTCGCGGCGGACCGCCCGGCGCGCCAGCTGCGCCGCCACCTGGACGCCGCCGATTTCGACCGGCTGGCCGAGGCGGGCTTCCTCCTCACCGGCGTGCCCGCCGCCGTGGGCGGCCTCTGGCTCGACATCGCCCGCTCGACGCGGACGATCAGCGAGCTGCTGCGCACCCTCGCCCAAGGCGACCCCTCCGTCGCCCTCGTCAGCTCGATGCACCCGGCGGTGCTCTCGTTCTGGCTCTGCCAGCCGGCGGCGCCGGCGCCGTACACGATGGCGTGGCGAGAGCAGAGCCGCTTCGCCGCCCAGACGGCCCGCGACGGCTCCTGGTGGGGCACGATAACCTCCGAGCCGGGCTCAGGCGGCGACGTCGCCCGCTCGAAGGCCGTGGCCAAGCGCGATGCCGGCGGCGCCTATCGCATCAGCGGCCAAAAGCACTTCGGCAGCGGCTCCGGCGTCAGCTCCTACATGGTCACGACGGCTGTCCCGGAGGGCGAAGAGGCAGCCGACTGGTTCTTCATGGAAACACGCGGCGCCGCCTGGGACGGCTCGACGGGCATGAAGCTGGTGGCGGAGTGGGACGGCCACGGCATGATCGCCACCCAGAGCCATGCCTTCGAGTTCTCCGGCTTCCCCGCCGTGCGCATGGCCTGGCCGGGCAACCTGCGCGTCGTCTCCGGTGTCGCCGGCGCCTTCGTCTCGTCCATCTTCACCGCCGTCGTCGTCGGCGTCGTCCAGGCCGCCCACGAGCGGGCGCGGGCGCAGGTCTCGCGCCGCAGGGACGGTCTAAGGCCTTACGAGACCGTCGAGTGGGCGCGCGTCGAGAACGAGGCCTGGCTCATCGACCAGGCCTACGAGGGCATGCTGCGCGCCGTCGAGGCGAAGGGGTCTGGCGCCCTCCTGGACGCGCTGCACGCCAAGACGGCCATCGCCGAGTTGGCGGAGTCGGTTACGGGGCGCATCTGCCGCGTTATCGGCGGTGGCAGCTTCCACCGCTCATCGCCCTTCGGCGCCGCCTTCGAGGACGTGCGCGCGCTGGGCTTCCTGCGCCCGCCCTGGGTCCTCGCCTACGACCAGCTCCTCGAGCGCACCTGGGAGTGGCTCGACAAGGGATGAGAGAGCGGATAGGCGGATGGGAGCCAGATGTACACCGCCGGTTGAAACCGGCGGCATCGTCACGCCTCTTTCATGCCGCGGGTTTCAACCCGCGGTGCTGCATCCCCCCTTGTCCCCTATCCGCTGTCAGGGCGCGCCCGAATTGACGCGGCCCCGCTCCTACGCTACGCTTGCTATCCTTAAAGTGATGCAGCTTCTTCGCTCTCCGGAGGTCAGCCGAAGCCCCGACTCATCGTCGGGGCGGGCGATCATTGCCTGACGTGCACCGTCAGGCCGTCCTTCCGCGTCGAAGGACTTTCCGGAGGCAAACCCCATGACCGTCGAGCTTTACGACACCACCCTGCGCGATGGCGCCCAGATGGAGGGCATCTCGCTCTCCGTCGAGGACAAGCTGCGCATCGCCCGCCGCCTGGACGACCTCGGCGTCCACTACATCGAGGGCGGCTGGCCCGGCGCCAACCCGAAGGACGTCGAGTTCTTCCAGCGCATGCGCGACGTCAAGCTCGCCGCGAAGCTCGTCGCCTTCGGCTCGACGCGCCGCGCCGGCGTCGACGCCGCCAAGGACGCGACCCTCAGC
>DATBWN010000075.1:0-3967 GCA_036514755.1 Dehalococcoidia bacterium
TGGACGGCGGGCCGCGGCTGGGAGCGGCAGGGCCAGGCCGTCACCGGCATCATGGAGCGCACCGGCCTGCCGTCCGTGCTCGGCCCCTACAACCTCGTCGATATCGGCACCGGCGTGATGGGCGCCTTCGCGACCGCGCTCGCCCTCTACCACCGGCTGCGCACTGGCGCAGGCCAGCAGGCGCAGGCGTCGCTGGTGCAGACGGCGACCTACCATCAGGCGCCATACATGCTCGACTACAAGGGCTACCTCCCGACGGAGCCCCGCGGCTACGAAGCGCTGGGCGAGGGTCCGCTGCGGCGCTTCTATCAGGCTAACGACGGCTGGTTCTTCCTCGGCGCGACGGAGCGGGACAAGGAGCGCCTCGGCGAGGCGCTGAGCCTACCTGCGCTCGTGGATCTCGATCGGACGGCGCTCGAGCAGACGCTGGCGGCGAAGTTCACCGCGGGCCCCGCAGCCGGCTGGGTCGACTGCCTGCGACGCGTCGGCGTGAGCGCCCAGGCCATCATACCCGTGGCCGAACTGATGACAGACGCCACGGTGCGCGCACGCCGCCTGAGCGTGACGCAGGATGTCGAAGGCACGGGCGAGTGCATCATGCCCGGCCTTTCCGTCCACCTCTCCGACACGCCGATGCGCCTGGGCGAGCCGCCGCGCCGCCCTGGCTCCGACGCCGCGGCGATCCTGCGCGAGATCGGCATGGAGGACCAGCTGGCGACGCTGGAGAAGCGCTGGGCGCTGCAGGCGCAGGACCTACCGCCAGCCTGGGGCGGCGTGGGCTGATGTGCTCCCTCGACCCAGCCAGGAATCGCTAGCTGAATCCGTCCAGGTGACGACGGGAGGTCGACTAATGACGAAGATGACCGGCAGCCGCTACTTCGCAGAGGCGATGAGGGCCTACGGCGTCACCCACCTGTTCTTCGTGCCAACCATCGTGATCCCCGCGCTCGCCGAGATGGAGCGCATGAATATCGCGCGCTTCATGACGCACGGCGAGAAGGCCGCCGCTTACATGGCGGACGGCTATGCCCGCGCCAGCGGCCGGCCGGGCATCTGCATGGCGCAGACGGTCGGCGCCGCGAACCTCGCCGCCGGCCTGCAGGACCCCTATCTGGGGTGCTCACCCGTTATCGCGATCACCGGCGGCCGTACGCCCCAGACGAAGTACCGCCATGTTTATCAAGAGGTGGAAGCGCACCGGATGTACGACCCGGTGACGAAGCTGAACGCCCAGGTGGACAGCGCGGAGAGGTTGCCGGATCTCCTGCGCCAGGCCTTCCGCGTCGCGACCACGGGCTCGCCCGGCCCCGTGCACCTCGAGCTGCAGGGTGCGGCGGGGATGATCGGCGGCGAAATCGAGTTTCCAGACGCGTTGCCGATTGCCGAGCCCCAGTTCGCCCGCTATCCGGCCGTCCGTCCCGAGCCTGACGCCGAGTCGGTGCGGGCAGCGGCGCGCCTCCTTAGAGACGCAAGGCGGCCGGTCATCATCGCCGGCGGGGGTGTCAAGTCCTCCGGTGCTCAGCCCGAGCTCGTAGAGCTGGCGGAGCTGCTTTCGATCCCGGTCGCTACCTCCCTCAACGCCAAGGGGTCCATCGCTGAAGACCATGACCTATCGCTCGGCGTGGTCGGTACGTACGCAAGGCTCTCGGCGAATCGAGCGCTGTCAGAGGCCGATCTAGTCTTCTTCGTCGGCAGTCACACCGGCGGCCAGGTAACAAACAACTGGCGCACGCCCGCCATCGGCAGCGCGACGGTCATCCAGGCGGACATCGAGCCGGCGGAGCTCGGCCGCAACTATCCGAACGCTGTCAGCTTGCTGGGAGACGCCAAGCTGACGCTGCGGCGCCTCATCGAGGCCTCGGAGCCGGTCTCCAACCGCAGCGACTGGCTCGCCCGCACAAAGCTGCTGTCGGCTGAGTGGCGGCAGCAGAAGGAGCCGCTGCTCAGCTCGGATGCGGTGCCCATCCGGCCGGAGCGGCTGTGCAAGGCGATTCAGGACTTCCTGCCACCGGACGGCGTCTTAGTCTCGGACACTGGCCACGCCGGGATGTGGACGGGCGCCATGGTCGAGCTGCGACCGGGGCAGATGTACCTGCGGGCGGCGGGATCCCTTGGCTGGGGGCTTCCGGCAGCGCTCGGCGCGAAGTGCGCCCTTCCTGACCGGACCGTCGTGTGCTTCACCGGCGACGGCGGCATTTACTACCACATGGCCGAGCTGGAGACAGCAGCCCGCTATGGCATCAACGCCGTCATCGTCGTCAACAACAACCGGTCGTTGAACCAGGAGACGGTGCTGTTCGAGCGGGCGTACGACAGCCATCAGACCGAAGCAGCTCTGAAGATGTGGCAGTTCGAGCCCGTCAACTTCGCTAAGGTCGCCGAGGCGATGGGTTGCGCCGGCTTCCGGGTCGAGAGGCCGGGCGAGATCGGCGAAGCCCTGCGGCAGGCGGCAGGCTGCGGCCGGCCCGCCGTCGTCGACGTGGTTTCCGACATCACTGCCCTCGCCGACACCGCCTAGAGATGACAATGCGATTAGCAGCCTCGCCGCCGGGCGAGCCACAACGACACTTTGTGTTCGAGCGCTGCTTCGGCTTTCGCGACCTGGGTGGCTACACCGGCCTCAACGGACGCCGCCTGCGCTGGCGCAAGCTCTTCCGGAGCATGACGCCTGAGTATATGACCAGAGGTGACCTCTTCCGGGCGGGCCAACTTGGCATCGCAACGCTCATCGACCTGCGCGGGCCGCGCTTCGAGACCTCCGGACCGCTAGGCGAGCCGCCGGCGCGCCGCGTAGCCGTAGGCAGGCGGCGCGCCGGCGCCCGACTCCGGAGGCGCGGCGGACGATCATGGAGGCGCCGCCAGAAGAATCCTTGCCCATCTTCCTCGAGCGCATGACGCCGAGCTTCGTCCGGGCCGCGGCGGTCATCTCGCGTGCGCAGGGAGGCGTCCTCCTCCACTGCCGCCTTGGCAAGGACCGGACGGGAATCCTGAGCGCGCTTCTCCTCAAGCTGGTGGGCGTCGCGGACGCCGACGTCATCGCCGACTACATGGCGAGCGCCCCCTTTACGGCGTCCGCGCTGCAGCTGGTGCGGGAGGCCGAGGCGGGCAACCCTGAGGACCGGATCCACACCGAGTCGCGCGTCTCCGGCGCCCCGCCGCAGCCCGAGGCGATGGCCGCGGTCTTGGCGCGGCTGGAGGAATACGGCGGCGCCCACGCCTACTTCGAGGAGCGCGGCGCGTCGCCTCGGACGCTGAGCAAGCTCGTCGAGAACCTCCTCGAAGGCGAAAAGCCGGCAGTGAAGTGGGAGACATAGCGCATGATCAAGATCGACTTAGGCGACCGCCGCTACCAACTGGTGGAAGGCTGGGGCGAGCTGCCGGACGGCTGGACGTGGGGACAGGTCGGCGGCGTGGCGACGGACTCCGAGGACAACGTTCACGTCTTCACGCGTTCGGAGCACCCCTACCGCGTCTTCGACAAGAATGGCAAGCTGCTCGACCACTGGGGCGAGCAGATCTTCATGGACGCCCACGGCATCTGCGTCACGCCGGACGACAGCGTCTACTTCGTCGACCGCACGCCAGAGCTGGTCTTCAAGTTCGATAAGCAGGGACGGCACTGCCTGAGCCTCGGCGCCCGCGACCAGCACTCCGACACGGGCTACACGCAGGAGACGCGCGAGCCGGCAGGCCCCCACCTGCTCCCGCACTACCGCAACGCCGGCAAGGGGGCGTCCGGCGGCGGCATGCCCGTCCTGAACGGCGTTGGCCACGGCGCCGGGCCTTTTTACTGGCCAACGGACGTTTCCGTGGACGAAGAGGGCAACATCTGGGTCTCCGACGGCTACCGCAACAGCCGCGTGCACAGGTTCTCGCCTCAGGGCAAGCTTCTGCTCTCATTCGGTGAGCCGGGTCACGCCAGAGACCTGCGGGACACCAAGGACAGCCCCGGCCTCTTTCACACCGT
>DATBWN010000076.1:0-11581 GCA_036514755.1 Dehalococcoidia bacterium
AGGTCGGCGCGAGCGTTGTCCCTGAGTACGAGCTGGGCCGGCTCTACCGCGACGCCCTGGGCCGGACGAATCAGCTGCTGGCGGCCGCCGCCGACCGGTTCTACTGCATGGTCGCCGGCTTCTACCTCGACATGAAGGCAGCAGGCGCGCGGCGCCTCGGGGAGGGCGAGAGCTAGCGCGATTGACGAACCCGAAGGGGCGTTAAGCCGGATCCGGTCGAACGACCCCGCTTTCCCTGACGGCGTTCTCGTAGAGGGCGCGCAAGCGCTGAGTGCCTTCGCCCGGCGCGGCGGCGCCGATGGCTGCGCCGTCGACGGCGACGAGCGGCAGCACGCCGGCGATGGCGTTCGTCAGGAACGCCTCCTCCGCGTTACGCAGGTCATCGAGCGTCAGGGACGCCTCGACCGGCCTCAGGCCCGCCGCCGCGGCCAGCGCCAGCACGGCGCCGCGCGTGACGCCCGGCAGCGCGCCATCGTCCAGAGGCGGCGTCACCAGCTCGGCGCCGCGGACGACGAACAGGTTGCTCGCGCTGCCCTCTGCCACGAGGCCGCGCGTGTTGAGGAGGATCGCCTCGTCCGCGCCGGCGTTGCGCGCCTGCTGCCGGGCCAGCAGGTTGTCGAGGTAGTTCAGCGACTTCACGCGGCTGAGCGGCGACGTCTCGTTCCGCCGCACCGACGCGACGACGGCGGCGATCCCCTGCTCGTAGAGGTGCTCAGGATAGTCCAGCGCCGGCCGCGCCTGGATGAGGAGCGCCGGCCGTCCGCCCTCTGCGCCGGCCGTCAGCGTCAGGCGGACGCGCGCCTCCTCGAACGCGCAGCGCTCGCTCAGCTCCCGCACGATGGCCGCCAGGCCCGCCAGCTCCGCCGGCGGCTCGATGCCCAGCGTCTCGGCGCCCGCCCGGAGCCGCGCCAGGTGCCGGTCCAGCAGGTAGACGGCGCCGCGCCGGGCGCGAAACGTCTCGAAGAGGCCGTGACCGAAGAGCACGGCGGTGTCGCCGGCCGCGACTCGCGCCTCCTCGGCCGTGACGAAGGCGCCGTCAAGGTAGACCCAGGTCACGCTCAGCCCTCGGCCAGCAGCACGCGCGCCAGCGCCGCCCCTTTGTGCAGCGTCTCCTCGTACTCCGGCACCGGCTGGGAGTCGGCCACGATGCCGCCGCCGACGCCGAAGTAGGCGACGCCATCCTTGATCACCATCGTGCGGATGGCGATGTTCAGCTCAATCTCGCCGTCGAAGCCGACGTAGCCGATGGCGCCTGTGTAGACGCCGCGCGCCACCGGCTCCAGCTCATCTGCGATCTCCATGGCGCGGATCTTCGGCGCCCCGGTGATCGAGCCGCCGGGAAAGGTCGCCCGCAGCAGGTCGACGACGTCCCTGTCCTGGCGCAGGCGGGCCTGCACGGTCGACGTCAGGTGATGGACGCTGGCGTAGGTCTCCACCTCGAAGAGCCCCGGCACCGTCACGCTGCCGATCTCCGCCACCTTGCCCAGGTCGTTGCGCTCCAGGTCGACGATCATCAGGTTCTCGGCCCGCTCCTTCTCGCTGGCTAGCAGCTCTCGCGCCAGGGCCGCGTCCGACGCCGCGTCGGCGCCGCGGGGCCGCGTCCCCTTGATCGGCCGCGTCTCGATGAGCCGGGTCCCGGGCTCGTATCGGAGGAACAGCTCCGGCGAGGAGGAGAGCACGGCGAAGCCGGGGCCGCTCAGGTAGGCGGCGAAGGGCGCCGGAGACTGCGCCCGCAGAAGCCGGTAGACATCGAACGGGTCGCCGGCGCACGGGGCCTGGAAGCGCTGCGTCAGGTTGACCTGGTAGATGTCGCCCGCCCGGATGTAGGCGAGCGCGCGCTCTAGCGCCGACTCGTAGTCGGCGCGGCTGAAGGAGGAGCGCAGGCCGGCGTAGGACGGCGTCGGCGCCGCGGCCGCCGGTGCCGGCGCCAGCGGCCGCGGGTCGAACGCATCGATGCGGTCGTAGAAGGCGAGGTAGCACTCCGGCAGGCCGAGGTCGTCGACGGCGGTCTGCGGCAGCGCCTCGATGTGGCGCTTGAGCTCGTAACCCAGGTAGCCGACGGCGGCGCCGGTCTGGCCGCGCCGCTCCGCCAGCAGCTCGCGCAGCGCCTCGAACGGGTCGCCTTCGAAGCGCAGGGTGCCGCCGCGGCAGCGCTGTACCTCCACATCGCGCCCCCAGGAGCGCAGCACGAGGCTGGGCTCCTCCCCCCAGAAGGAGCGCCGGCCCTGACGGGCGTCTACGAGGGCGCTGTCCAGCCAGAAGCCGTACGGCTGGGAGCAAACGGCGCGCAGGTCGGCGAGCTGAGGGGTCTGCACAGGCTGCTCTGTCGAGTCTATCAGCTTTCTCGCTAATGTCCGTTTCCTGACAGGCCGAGACCGGGCAAGGCGGCCCTCTCGATGCCAACGTGGGTCAGGCCGCGCTGAAAGACGCGCGCCCGGCCATCGCCCAGACGCGAGATCGCAAGCAGCGATTGCAGCTCGGCGACGGTGTAGGCGGCGCGCACCGACGCCTCGAAGAGGCGCCGCATCTCGCCGCTGTAGTGACGGCCGAAGAGGCGGACGTGGAGCGGATAGGCGAGCGTCGAGGGCCGGCGCAGGTCGCGCACGAGCACGACGCCGCCGGGCTTCGCCACGCGCGCAAGCTCGTCCAGCGTCCCGAGCGGGTCAGCGAGATGGTGCAGGACCGAGTTGCAAGTCACGACGTCGAAGGCGCCGTCCGGATAGGGCAGGCGGCGCTCCCCGACTTCGTCGGGGCCGAGGCGAAAGACCGCGAAGCTCGCGGAGACGCCGGCCTGCGCCGCGGCCTCGCGCGCCTGCGCCACCATGCGCGGCGAAGCGTCGAGGCCGATGATCTGCATCGACGGCCAGCGCCGCGCCATCATGATCGGGATCTGGCCGGGCCCGCAGCCGAAGTCGAGCGCGCTGCGCGCCATCCGGCCGCCGTCCGCCGGCGCCAGCAGGCGCTGCACGTGGTCGACGAAGCTCCGGTCGATGGACTCAAGGTAGGCCTGAGCCGCGGCGGAGGCGTAGGCTTCCACCTCCTCCTCGGAGTCCATGACCTCCTGCTCCGGCAGGCGCTTGAGGTCGAACCAGGTCACGAAGCTTAGTCGCCTGCCTGTCCGGCGGGCAGGCCTTGCAGCCGAGCGGCTTCGGTCGCCGCCGGCGACTTCTCCTGCAGGTAGGCGTGGATGGCGGCCGCCGCCTTGCGTCCGGCGCCCATCGCCAGGATCACCGTCGCGGCGCCTGTGACGATGTCGCCGCCGGCGTAGAGCCCCTCGCGCGTCGTGGCGCCGGTCTCCTCATCAGCGACGACGCAGCCATGGGCGTTGGTCGCCAGCCCCGCCGTCGTCTGCGGCACGAGGGGGTTCGGGTTGGTCCCCAGCGCCACGACCACCGTGTCGACGGGCAGGACGAACTCGGAACCGTCCACGGGCACCGGCCGGCGGCGCCCCGACTCGTCGGCGGCGCCCAGCTCCATACGGATGCACCTCATGCCGCGCACCCAGCCGTCCTCGCCGCCGACGAAGCCGACGGGCTGGGTCAGCCAGTCGAAGACGGCGCCCTCTTCCTGGGCGTGGTGATACTCCTCCTCACGGGCGCCCATCTCCTGTTCCGTGCGGCGGTAGACGATGTGCGCCTCCTTGGCGCCCAGGCGGATAGCGGTGCGAACGGCGTCCATGGCCGTGTCGCCGGCGCCGATGACGGCGACGCCGCTGCCGCGGTGCACCGGCGTGTCGAAGCGCGGGAAGTCGCGGGCGTGCATCAGGTTGACGCGCGTCAGGAACTCGTTCGCGGAGTAGACGCCCTTCAGGTTCTCACCGGGGACGCCCAGAAACTTGGGAGTGCCGGCGCCCGTGCCGATGAAGATGGCGCTGTAGCCCATCTCCTCCAGGAGCTGGTCGATGGTCACGGTCTTGCCGACGACGACGTTGGTCTGGAACTCAACGCCCATGGCCTGCAGGCGCTCGATGTCCTCCTCGAGGATCGCCTTCGGCAGCCGAAACTCGGGGATGCCGTAGCGGAGCACGCCGCCGAGGGCGTGGAGGGCCTCGAACACCGTGACGCCGTAGCCGAGGAGCGCGAGGTCGCAGGCGGCGGTGAGGCCGGAGGGCCCGGAGCCGATGACGGCGATCTTCTGCGGTCGCTTCGCGGGCGCCGTGGCGGCTTGGGTGAGGCCCTGGGCAGCCTCCCAGTCGGCGGCGAAGCGCTCCAGGTTGCCGATGGCCACCGCCTGCTGCTTGCCGTTGACGACGCAGAGCAGCTCGCACTGGTTCTCCTGGGGACAGACACGGCCGCAGATCGCGGGCAGGAGGTTGCGGCGCTTCATCGCCCGCGCCGCGGCGGCGAAGTCGCCGGCGGCGATGTCGGCGATGAACTCGCGGATGGGGACGTTAACCGGGCAGCCGAGCTCGCAGACGGGGTCCTGGCACTGCAGGCAGCGAAGCGCCTCGGCCATAGCCTGGGCCGACGTGTAGCCGAGCGCGACCTCTTCCCAGTTGGTCCGGCGCGCCTCGCTCGGCCGGACGGGCATCTTCGTCTTGGTGGGCCTGATGATCGGCATGCCTCGCCTACCTAGCCCAGGCGGCGCCGGCCAAACGGGCCGCCGTCTCCTGCTCGTCCACGTAGGTCTTCGAGCGCACCACGAGCTCGGCGAAGTCGACTTTGTGGGCGTCGAAGAAGGGGCCGTCGACGCAGGCGAAGCGCAGCTGGCCGTCGATGGTGACGCGACAGGCGCCGCACATGCCGGTGCCGTCGACCATGATCGGGTCGAGGGAGGAGATCGTCTTCAGGCCGTAAGGCCGCGTCGTCTCGGCGACGGCGCGCATCATCGCCACCGGGCCGATGGAAAAGCAAGCGGTGAAGCCGACGCCGGCTGCCAATAGCTCCTGGAGCTGGCCGGTGACGAAGCCGCAGTAGCCGAACGAGCCGTCGTCCGTGCAGGGGAAGTAGGCGTCGCTCAGGGAGCTGACCTCGTCCTGGAGAATGAGGAGGTCGCGCGTCTGAGCGCCGACGATGGCGGAGACGCGCGCGCCCCGATGGCGCAGCTCGCGGGCGATGGTGTAAATGGCGCCGGCGCCAAAGCCGCCGCCGATCAGGGCGACGTGGCCTCCCTCCGGCAGCGGCGCCGGCTGGCCCAGCGGCCCCACGAAGTCGAGGAAGGAGTCGCCCGCCCGCTGGGCGCAGATCATCGCCGTGGTCTTGCCCACGTTCTGGACGACGATCGTGATCGTGCCCTCTCTGCGGTCGAAGTCGGTGATCGTGACCGGCACGCGCTCGCCGTACTCGTTTACGCGGATCATGACGAACTGGCCCGGCTGAGCGTTGCGGGCGATGAGAGGCGCCTCTACCACGAACAGCTTCGTGATCGGCGTCAGCTCTCGCTCTGTAACGATACGGGCCATCTCAGTTCCCTTTCTTACAGGATCGGGTGGGCGTGCATGGCCTTCAGCCGCTGCCAGCGCCGCTCGACCTCCGCCTCCAGGCTGCGCAGCTCCGCCTCGTGCTGAGGCTGCGTCAGATGCGTCGTCTTGCCCATCAGCGCCAGCCAGTCGCTCACGGGGATGCGGCGGCCCACCTCGTCCGGGTCGTAGCCGAGGCGCGTCTTTCCCTCCTCGACCTCGTAGAGGGGGAAGAAGCAGCAGTCGACGGCCGCCTGGACGACGTCGAGGCCGACGCGGTCGTCGGTGCGCCAGTTGATGGGGCAGGTAATGAGCAGCTTGCCGTACACCGTGCCGGCGTTGCGCGCGTACCACTGGGCCTTCGCCGCCTTGCGCAGAATGTCGTCCGGGAAGGCCTCGACGGCGCTGAAGACGTAGGGCAGGTGGGTGGCGGCCATAATCTGCAGCGTGTCCTTGTGATGGGTGGCCTTGCCGGCCTCGCCGGGGCCGACGTGGCTCGTCGAGGTCATGTGGCCCAGCGGCGTCGAGTAGCTCAGCTGGCTGCCCGTGTTCATGTAGCCCTGGTTGTCGTACTCCAGGATGATCAGCCGGTGGTTGCGCAGGGCGGTACCGATCGCCGGCCCCATGCCGATGTCCATGCCGCCGTCGCCGGTGATCATGACGAATGTGATGTCGTCGTCGGCAGGCAGCTCGCCGCGGCGCTGGCGCTCGAGGAAGGCCTCGACGAGGCCGGAGAGGGTGGCGGCGCCGTTCTGGAAGAGGTTGTGGATGTAGGTGACGCGGTGGGCGCTGTACGGGTAGCCCGTGGTGACGACCATGGCGCAGCCGGTCTGGTAGAGGACGACGACGTCGCCCTCGAGGCCCTTGAAGAACTGGTCCAGGGCGGAGAAGATGCCGCAGCCGGGGCAGGAGCCGTGGCCGGGCGCCACGCGCTTCGCCCGCGTAACCATCTGCCAGGCGGGCGGCGCCTGCACGTCGAGGGCGCCCGTCTTTTCATCCCGCGTCACCTTGACCAGGCCGGGCGCCGCCTCCTGCTTCGTGAGGGGCGGCAGCAGGCGGGCCGTGCTGGCCCCCGGGACGGAGGGCGTGACGCCGTGGTAGTCGAACGGCACCTCGACGCGGCCGGAAGCGGCCGCCTCGAGGGCGAGGCGGAAGAAAGCCTCCGCGTCCTCGGCGTAGAAGTCCTTGCCGCCGAGGCCGTAGACGCGGCTGAGGCAGAGGGTGCTGTTCGTCGCGTCGTCTTTGAGGGCGGACTTCACCTCGTGACTGATGTTGGAGCCCTGGGCGCCGACGGAGTCCGCCCGCTCGCCGATGACGAGGGCACGGACGCGCTTCAGGTAAGAGCGCAGCTCGGCCGCGGGGAAGGGACGGATGACGTTGGGGCTGAGGACGCCGGCGCGGATGCCCTCGCCGCGCAGGCGGTCGGCGACGTCCTTCGCCGTCTCGGCCGCCGAGTTCAGCAAGAGGACGGCGACGTCCGCGTCCTCCATGCGGTAGGCGTCGACCAGGGGATAGTGACGGCCGCTGATGCGGGCGTACTCGGCGAATACCTCCGGGATGACGCGCAGGGCGGCGTCCATGGCGAGCTTGTGCTGGTACTTGCTGTTGATGAAGTCGGGGTCGTTCATGTAGGGGCCGATGGTCACCGGGTTGCGCGGGTCGACGGCCGTCACGGCCGCCGGGATCGGCCCGAGGAAGGCCTGGACGTCTTCGTCGCGGGAGAAGACCTGCAGGCGGCGCTTCTGGTGGCTGGTGAAGAAGCCGTCGTAGGCGACAATGACGGGCAGGCGCACGTCCTTGTGCTCGCCGATGCGGTAGGCGGCGATGTTCATGTCGTACACGGCCTGCGGGTCGCGGGCGAGGAGGATGATCCAGCCGGCGTTGAGGGTGAAGTAGAGGTCGGAGTGGTCGCCGCGGATGTCCAGGGGGCCGCTCACGGTGCGCGTCACCAGGTCCAGGAGCATCGGGTAGCGCGTGCCGGACTGGACGGGCAGTTGCTCGAGGGCGTAGAGGAGGCCCTGGGAGCTCGTGGCGTTGAAGACGCGGGCGCCGGAGAGCGAGGCGCCGTAGCAGAGGCCGGCGGCGCCGTGCTCGCCGTCGGCGGCGACCATGACGATGTCGTGCAGACCCTCCGCCTTCATCTCGTCCAGGAACTCGGCGATCTCCGTCGAAGGCGTTATCGGGTAGAAGCCCATGAGGTGGATGTTCATCTGCTTGACGCTGAGCGCCGCCACCTCGTTGCCCGTCATGAAGGCGAGCTCTTGGGCAGCGAGGCCTCGGAGCTTTCGGCGCGGCTTGGAGGCGACCATCAGGCGTCCGCCTTGGCGCCGTTGCGCCGCGCCGCGCCTGCCCCTCCGGTCGGCGGGTTCGCGTCCGGAGGCTTGCCGCTGGACAGCCACGGGTAGAGGGGCACCGTGTGCGCCTCCGCGTAGCCCTCCTCTTCACGGAGCACCGTCAGGGCGGTCGTCGGGCAGGCGTCGATGCACTTGAGGCAGCCCTTGCAGTACTGGTAGTCGATGCCGCGAAGGCGGACGAGGCGCCGTCCCTCCGGCGTCTCGTCCTCGCCCCAGACGAAGCAGAAGTCGGGACAGACGAGGTCGCACAGGCCGCAGTCGACGCACGCCGCACGGTCGAAGGCAGGGATGAAGCCCTGCCGGGAGGCGGTGAGGTCCCTGAGGATGGTGTTGCCAGGGTTGAGAATGACGCCGCCGAGGGGGGCGTCCAGGTAGCCGAAGGCCGCGGCCGGCCTCGCCACGTCCGCGCTTGCCGGCCGGCCCGTGTCCGAGGAGGTGTGCAACGCCAGCTCGTCGTAGCCGCGACGGAAGGTGCGCAGGTTCGCCTCGACCAGGTGCGGGTACTTCTTCTCGAACGTGGCGCGAATAGTCTCCTCCAGCGCCTCGCGCGTCAGCATCGGCGAGACGCGGGCGATAGCGCCGAGCATCGCCGTGTTGACGCGGCTGCCCTCCTCGACGGCGATGCGCAGGGCGTCGACGACGCCGAGGGTGCCGGCCTGGAGGCCAAAGTGTCGCCGCAACTCGCCGGCGCTGGCGGCGCTGTTGACGACGACGACGCAGCGCGCGTCGCGCCCGGCGAGGACGCCCGGATCGCCGGCGAGGGCCTCGTGGAAGACGGCGATGACCTGGGGCCGGTCGACGGGGCTGCTCGTCCGCACCTGCTGCTCTGACGCGCAGATGCGAACGTAGGACTTGACGGGCGAGCCCTTCTTCTCGGAGCCGTAGGAGGAGAAGTGGGAACCGTTCAGCCCCTGGCGCAGGACGGCCGCCTCCGCCAGGAGCTGGCCCGCCAGGTGCGCGCCGAGGCCGCCGATGGACTCGAGCCGAATCCCGAAGAAGCCCTCGCCATCGAACCCTGGCAGGGGGATTGCCTGGTCACTCCGCTCTCTCGATCCGCTATTCCGCATTACATTCCTACTGTAGTACCGTTATACTTAGTGCCGAGATTAGGGCCCCAAGTGGCTTTCGTCAATAGGACATATGGCCCTATTGCGCAGGCCTATAGCTCATGGATGCTCGATCAGGAGAGGAGCATGACAGATGCCGCCTGATAAGCCAACCGACGAAGACCGCCAGCAGGCGTCGGCCGCGAACACCGCCAGGATGCGCCGCTATGCGGAGAAGTTCGCCGAGAAGAGCGGCAGCTTTCTGCACCCCCATCCCGAGATAACCGAGTTCCTCACCATCGGCCTCGCCAAGCACGTCGACGAGCTCGGCCGGCCTCTCTGCCCCTGCAACTTCTACCCGGACAAGGCGGAGGAAGTCAGGTCGTCCAGCGTCTGGATCTGCCCCTGCGAGGAAATGCAGAAGTACAAGTACTGCCACTGCCTGCTGTTCGTGAACGAGGACGGCCTGCCCGTCACCGAGCACCTGCCGGCCGACCACGAGGGCCGCGAGATCTATGGCCTCGTGGTGGACCCTGTGCCGGACAAGGGCCGCGCCCTCGGCCGGCTCGAGGCCGCGCGCGGCGTCGAGCTGCACAAGGACGGCGCCCGGCCCGAAAGAGGTTGACGAGAGCCCGCTGCGAGGCCCGGCGCGAGCTGACGCCTCGGTCAGCCCGTCTTCACCTGTGCCCCTCCGGCGACCATCCCTGCCGCACCTTCGCATCAAGCTAGTACCAGCCGTACTTCTTGACGGAGTCCACCATCGCGTGGAGGTTGGCCGGCTTCGCCTCGTCGATGGAGCTGCCGTGGGTGAGGATGAAGCCCCCGCCTTTACCGCAGTTCCTGATGAGGTCCTTACAGTAGTCCTCTACCTCGGTGGGCGAGCCGCACTGCAGCAGGGACGAAGGGACGTTGCCCATGAGACAGAAGCGGTCGCCGAGTATCTCCTTCGCCCTGGCCATGTTCGTGTTCTCGAAGTGGCAGATGACCTTGCCCTTGGGCAGCTCCAGGAGGTACTCGAGACGGTCGTCGAAGTAGCCTTCGAAGAAAGGCGAGGCGATGAAGCCGCGGTCGATGGCGTCGAGGATCGTCGCCTTCAGGCCAGGCCAGTAGAAGGTCTCGAACTGCTTCTTGGACATGAAGCCCTGGGCGCCCCGGTGCAGGGGCATGAACACCGTCCGGACGCCGCCTTCGCCCTCGAGGTCAGGCATGCCCCGCATGCCCGGCATATCCGGCAGGAGCGGCATTCCCGCGGTCGTCGACATCGTCCGCATCTGCCGCATGCCGAAGACCTTGTCGCAGGCTGCGAGGAGCTTCTCCGGCCGGCGGTACATGTCGAGCATTGAGCCGCGCATGCCGCGATACATGTCGGAGACGGCGTCGAAGGGGGCGAGGCCCAAGCCGCCGGCCCTGATCACGGGCGGAAAGCCGATGGCGGTCATCTCCGCGCGCAGGCTGGCGATTTCCTGGAAGTACTTGAGTTGCTCCTCGGCGGCCTTGACCAGCGTCTCGCCGAGCTTCTTGAACTCCGGCCTGAGGAACAGCATGACCATCGCTGTTGCCCCCACGCCGCCCATCGCCATGAGGGGCGGCAGGCTGGCCAGGGGCGCCAACGCGCCGAACGTCCGCGGCAGGTAGTAGCGCAGGGTGAAGTCGGTGGGGTCGTTGAGAAAGAGGTCGTACTCGTCCTCTTTCATGTACTCGCCCTCGATGAACTGGTGGCCGACGTCGGGCGGCAGGGGGCCGCCGGGCCATGCCGTCTGCTTGGCGTCCAGGAGCTCCATCGCGACGCCCGAGCCGCCGGTGGCCGCCGCCCCCCAGGACGCGTCCGGCTCGAAGTCCAGGGCGGTCTTCTTGATCGCTTCCTTGAACGCCGCGGGCTCGTAGTAGGCGACGGAGGCCGTGAACCCGGCGTAGCGAGCGGCGAAGTAGCCGCCGCCCATAGTCACAGGCACCCTGTCGGGCTCCCGCAGCTCGACGGCGTCCAGGATCCTCTTCTCTCGTTCTGCGTAGAGCTCCTGCGGCGACTTCCCCTCGCGCTGGACGATCTCTCTTAGCTTTCGCTCGTTCTCCTCGCGGAGCTGGGTCACAGAATCAGCGGTAATCGTCATCGCTCTACCTCGCTTTCGCCCGCGTGTCCTTCCCGCTAGTACGTGCCGTACTTCTTGGCGGCGTCGATCATCGCCTTGACGTTGGCCGGCTTCGCCTCGTCGATGGAGCTGCCGTGCGAGAGGATGAAGCCGCCGCCCTTGGCACAGGCCTTGATCAGGTTCTTGCAGTACTCGTCCACCTCGGCGGGCGAGGCGAGCTGGAGCAGCGAGGACGGCACGTTTCCCTCGATGCAGAAGTCTTCGCCGAGTATCGCCTTCGCCCTGGCCATGTCGGTGTGCTCAAACCGGCAGACGACCTTCCCCTTCGGCAGCTCCAGCAGGTACTCCAGGCGGTCGCCGAAGTGCCCTTCGAAGAACGGTGCGGCGACGTACCCCAGCTCGATGTTGGCGAGGATGGCCTGCTTCAGGCCCGGCCAGTAGAAGGTCTCGAACTGCTCTCTGGACATGAAGCCCTCGGCGCCTCTGTGCAGGGGCATGCCCATACGCCGGAGCCTGGTGCGCCTGGCGGGTTCAAGCGGCGTTGCCCTGGCCAAGCGCAGCTCCATGATCTTGTCGCAGGCGGCGAGGAGCTTCTCCGGCCGCCGGAACATGTCGAGCATGGAGCCGCGCATGCCGCGGTAGAAGTCGGAGACCGCGTCGAAGGGGGCGCCGCCGACGCCGCGGCCGAGACCGCCG
>DATBWN010000077.1:0-11831 GCA_036514755.1 Dehalococcoidia bacterium
GGCGGAGCCGAACTCCGGGTAGCGGTCGAAGATGTGCGACAGCCCCTCGAAGAGGTGCAGCTCCGCCTTCGCGCCGGCGTCCCGCAGGGCGTGGAAGAAGCCCAGGCTCAGCTCGAAGGGCGCCAGGTGGTCCGTGGTCGAGTGGAGGAGCGCCGTCGGCGGGAAGCCGGGCCTGACGTAGGTCATAGCGTCGGCCGCGTGATAGGCCTCGTCGCTGCTGCCGGGCGGCATCACGGGGTGGTCTTCGCCGTTGCTCAGGCGCGAGACGGGCCCGCCGACGTAGTAGGCGATGCAGGCGGCGACGTCCGTGCCCCGGCCGGCGTTGCCGCCGTCGCCCTCCAGCTCCGACAGGTTGGCGGAGCCGGCGACGATGAGCGCCACCTGCCCGCCGGACGAGTAGCCGGAGACGGCGATCTTCGTCGCGTCGATGGCAAGGCGGCCGGCGTTGGCGCGCGCCCAGCGGATCGCCGTCTTAACGTCGTGCACCGGCGCCGGCCACTTGCCCTCGTGCGTCAGGCGGTGCCAGACCGTGAGGCTCGGGTAGCCGCGCTCGGCGAACTTGTGGGCGGCGTCGCCCGCCTGCATGCGGTTGCCCCGCTCGAAGCCGCCGCCGTAGACATGGATGACGGCTGTGCGCTTGTTCAGCGCCGCTGGCGGGTGGTAGATGTCGCCCTTCAACTCCAGGTCGCCGGCGCTGCCGAAGACCACGTCGCCCTCGATGCTGACCGAGCCGGGCGTGGCGCTCATCGCCGCCGCCTCAGGCGCGCGCCGCTTGCTGGCGCCGCGGGAAGCCCTCGTAGACGCGCGGATTGGCCACGTAGCGGTCGAGGAAGAGGTCGCACAGCTCGCTCGTCGACTCCCCGAAGCCGGGGTGGAGGTCGAAGATGTGCGGCATGCCGGCGTAGAGGTGCAGCTCTGCCGGGACACCGGCTTGCTGCAGGGCCTCGTAGAGGCGCGTGTTCGGCTCGATGAAGGGGTCGGCCGTGCCGTTGAAGATGATCGTCGGCGGGAAGCCCGGCGCGGCATAGGTAAGCGGGTCGGTGGCGGCGTAGTCCCCATCGCTGGCGTCATCCGGCATGATGGCAGAGCTCGGGCCCTCGTCGCCGCGCCAGACGCGCGCCGGGTAGTAGGCGAGGCAGGCGGCCACCGCCGAGCTGACGCCGGCGCTGCCGCCGTCGCCCTCCAGTTCGGCCATGCCGGCCGTGCCGGCGCAGACCAGCGCTAGCTGGCCGCCCGCCGAGTAGCCGGCGATGGCGATCTTGTCCGCGTCGACGCCCAGGTAGCCGGCGTTGGCGCGCGTCCAGCGGATGGCCGCCTTCAGGTCGTGGATCTGCGCTGGCCACTTCGCGCCGGGAGCGTGGCGGTAGGCGGACGCGACGCAGACGTAGCCTCGCTCCGCCAGGCGCTGGGCGTTGCGCGTGAGGTAGCCGTCCTCCTTGCTGCCGCGCGTGTAGCCGCCGCCGAAGACGTGGACCACGGCCGTCCGCTTCTCGCTCCCGGCCGGCGGCCGGAGGATGTCCAGCCTTAGCTCCGTATCGCCGCCGCGGCCGAAGACGATGTCCTTCTCCGCCCTCACGCCGCCTGGTCCGTTAGCGTTCATCACTCACTCCTGGGCTCACTCCGGCGACTCAACCCTAGACCCTCCCGCAGCACGATGCAAGGCAAGCTGCGTGCTATACTCTATTGCCGCACGCTCGCCTTCTGACGAGCGAAACAAGTGCGGCGTTGCTTATCAAGGAGGACGCTCAGGGCGTGGCAACGACGGTAACAATGAAATCCCTGCTGGAAGCGGGCGCCCACTTCGGCCACCAGACCAGGCGCTGGGACCCGCGTATGCGCCCCTTCATCTTCACGGAGCGCAACGGCATCCACATCATCGACCTGCAGCAGACGGTCCGCCGCCTGGAAGAGGCGAGCGAGTGGATCGCCGATACGGTGGCAAAGGGTGGCACCATCCTGTTCGTCGGTACGAAGAAGCAAGCTCAGGAGACCGTGCAGACCGAGGCGAGCCGCTGCGGCTCGCCCTACGTCAACAGCCGTTGGCTCGGCGGCACGCTGACCAACTTTACGACCATCCAGGGCCGCATCGACCACCTTGTGCGCTTGGAAGACGCCATGGCCCGCGGCGAGTTCGGCCGCATGTCCAAGAAGGATGTCCTCAAGATCGAAGAGGAGACCGAGCGCCTCAACCGTCACTTCGGCGGCATCAAGGAGATGACGAAGCTCCCCGCCGCCCTCTACGTCATCGACCCCAGCATGGAGTACATCGCCATCGCCGAGGCGAACCGGGTTGGCATCCCCATCGTGGCGATGACCGACACCAACTGCAACCCGGACCTTATCGACTACCCCATCCCGTCTAACGACGACGCCATCCGCGCCGTGCGCCTCGTTACGACCCGTGTCGCCGACGCCGTCCTGGAGGGCCTGCAGCGGCGCGAGTTCGGCACCGAGGGCGAAGAGTTCGAGTTCGAGGGCCAGCGCACCTACTCGGCCTCGCCGGACGAGCCGGCGCCGGGCGAGCAGCCGGAGCCGGAAGCGGAGACCGCGGGCGAGGGATAAGGGACGGACGTGGCCATCCCGCTGGAGCTGATCAAGGACCTCCGCGAGCGCAGCGGCGCTGGCGTCATGGACTGCAAGCGCGCCCTGGAAGAGGCCAACGGCGACCTCGACAAGGCGCTGCGCCTCCTTGCCGAGAGGGGCATCGCCATGGCCGAGAAGAAGGCGCATCGCGTCACCGCCCAGGGCCTCGTCGACTGCTACATCCACGCCGGCCGCATCGGCGCCATCGTCGAGGTGAACTGCGAGACCGACTTCGTCGCCCGCACGCGAGAGTTCCAGGCCCTCGTGCACGAGATCGCCATGCAGGTCGTGGCCTCGGCGCCAATGGTAGTCTCGGAGGAAGACCTGCCCGCGGGCGCTGAGGGCGTGGCGGAGAAGCTGGTGCTCCTCGCCCAGCCCTACATCCGCGACGAGTCGAAGACCATCCGTCAGCTGATCAACGAGACGATCGGCAGGACGGGCGAGAACATCCAGGTCAAGCGCTTCGTGCGCTTCGAGCTCGGCGAGTAGACGTCGCTGCAAGTCAGCGCGATCGCGAACGCAGGCGGCCGCATGATCGAGGAAATCCTGGCGGACGGTGAAGAACGGATGAAGAAGACGGTGGAGGCCGTGCAGCGGGAGCTGACCGCCATCCGCACCGGCCACGCCCATGTCGGTCTCGTTGACCATGTGCGCGTCGAGTACTTTGGCTCGCTCCTGCCCGTCAACCAGTTGGCGACGGTCGCCGCGCCGGAGCCGCGCCTGCTGACGATCCAGCCCTGGGACCGCAGCGCCTTGTCAGCGATCGAGAAGGCGCTCCTAAAGTCTGACCTAGGCCTCACGCCCTCCAACGACGGCCAGATCATCCGCCTGCCGATCCCGCCGCTGACGGAGCAGCGGCGCAAGGAGCTGATCAAGGTCGTCCACACGCGCGTCGAAGATGGGCGCGTCGCCGTGCGCAACGTCCGCCGCGATGGCCTGGAGCACGTGCGGCGCCTGGTGCACGACAAGCAGATCTCGGAGGACGACCAGCACAAGGCGCAGGAGCAGCTGCAGAAGCTCACCGACCGCTACGTCGCGCTTATCGACCAGCGGGGCCGCGAGAAGGAAGCGGAGCTGATGGAGGTCTAGGCCGGCCGCCCGCGATGATAATCCACGCCCTCCCGCGCCCTTCGAGACGAAAGACCGCGCCCGATGAAAACGGACGCGGCGCCGTGCCGCGCCACGTCGCCATCATCATGGACGGCAACGGGCGCTGGGCGAAGGAGCGCGGCCTCTCCCGCCAGGCCGGCCACCGCGCCGGCACGGAGAACATCCGCCGCGTCGTCCAGGCTTTCGGCGAGCGCGACGTCAAATACCTGACGCTCTTCGCCTTTTCTACCGAGAACTGGCGGCGGCCGCGCCGCGAGGTGGACGCGCTGCTGCGCCTCATCGGCCGCGTCATCGACCGCGAGTTGGCCGCCCTGAACGAGAAGGGCGTCCGCCTGCTGCACATCGGCGGCCTGGATCCCCTGCCGGCCGACTTGCAGCGCCGCATCCGCGAGGCCAGCGAGCTGACAAAGGCCAACAAGGGCCTGACCGTCTGCGTCGCCTTCAACTACGGCGGCCGCGCCGAGATCGTCGAGGCCGCGCGGCGCATCGTCGAGGAGGGCGTGCCGGCCGAGCGCATCGACGAGGCGCTCTTCGCCTCCTACCTGGGCAGCGCCGGCCTGCCCGACCCCGACCTGCTGATCCGAACCGCCGGCGAGATGCGCATCTCCAACTTCCTCCTCTGGCAGGCGGCCTACGCAGAGTTCTACTGCACGCCCGCCTACTGGCCCGACTTCGACGAGGCCGAGGTGGACCGGGCGCTGGAGGCCTACGCCCAGCGGTCGCGGCGCTTCGGCGGCCTCGCTGAGCCCAACCCTGCCGCCGCTAACGGCGTCCACGCCCGCGCCTGAGCAGGGCGCGCCGCCTTGCTCGCCACCCGACTCGCCACCGCCGCCGTAGGCATCCCCCTCGTCCTCGCCGTCGTCTGGGTGGGCGACGCCCTCCTGGCGGCCGTCGCCGCCGGCGCCGTCTTCATCGCCTGCGTCGAGCTCGCGGCGGCGCGCGGCGCCGCCCGCGCGCCTTTCGCTCTGCTGGCCGCGGCGGCCGCGGCCGTCCTGCCGCCGGCCGCCTTCGCCGGCCTCGACTGGCTGGCCGGCGCGACGGCGGGCGCCGTCATCCTCGTCTCGGCGGCGCTCACGCTGACGGGAGACCCGAAGGTGAACCTCGAGTCGTGGCTGTGGGGCGTCGCCGGCGTCCTCTACTTTGGCCTGCTCGCGTCCCACTTCGTCCTCCTGCGCGAATCAGGCAACGGCCGCGACTGGCTCCTCTTCGTCGTGCTGACGGTCTGGATAACGGACACCGGCGCGTACTTCGTCGGCCGGCTCGTCGGCCGGCACAAGCTGGCGCCGGCCATCAGCCCCGCCAAGACGTGGGAGGGCGCCTTCGGCAGCGCTGCCGCCGGCTACGCTGCCGTCTTCGCGCTGGACGCGCTCCTCGGCCTCGGCCTGGCCATCGAGCACCGCGTCGCGCTGGGCCTCCTGCTGCCGCCCGTCATCACCTTCGGCGACCTGGCGGAGTCGGCGCTGAAGCGCGCCCTCGGCGTCAAGGACGCCAGCGGCCTCGTCCCCGGCCACGGCGGCATCGCCGACCGCCTGGACAGCCTGCTCTTCGCGGCGCCCGTGGTCTACTGGTATCTGCGCTGGGTCGTCTTCTGAGCTTCGAGGCCGTTCACCAGCTGCCGCCGCCACCGCCGCCGACGCCGCCTCCCGAGGAACCGCCCGAGAAGCCGCTGCCGCCCGAGCCGCCCGGCGTCGACGCGATGGCCGAGGAGATGGAGGACGAGAAGCCGTCCAGGCTGCTGGCGAAGCTGGCGGGCGCGAACGCGTAGGGCGAGACGTACCAGCCGCCCGTGGTGGGCGCCGCGCCGATGCCCTCGAACGCGCGCGCCCACTTCTCCGTGCAGCCGAAGACGATGGCGAACGGCAGGTAGCGCTCGAAGATGCCGGCTTCCTCGGCGAAGCGCTGACGGTCCGTCTCGGCGACCTCCATGTACTCCCGGAAGCCCAGGCAGCGACGGTACATCTCGCGGCCGCTCGCCGTGCGCCGCGGCATCAGGCGGGCCGTCAGCGCCAGGGTGACGCCCGCCAGCAAGACCGGCGCGCCGATGATCGCCGCCCCGGCCAGCTCCCCGAGCGCGAAGCCGGCGCCGACGCCCAGCGCCGCGATCAGGAAGCCCGCGAGGAGGTGGAGCGTCCGCACCTTCTCAGGGTTCGAGGGAAAGAAGCGGTCGGTGCTGACGACCTGCTCGTAGAGCGCCTCCTTTACCTTGGCCAGGTCCTCGTAGAACTCGTTCTTCAGGTCGCTCATCTCGACGCTGTCGCCGTCCTCGAATAGCCCGTCGAGCAGCCTTTGTTCGTACGGCAGCAGCGCCGCGTCGGACGGCTTGAGCCGCTCGAGACGGTAGTCCTTGTGGCCGAAGAGGCCCTCCTTCGGCAGCTCGGTGATGCGCACGTAGCCCCGCACGGCGAGATCGACGATCGTCGCGCTCACGTCGAGCGTGTCAGCCCTCTCGTCGACCAGGACGCCGATCTCGGCCGGCCGGAGACGCCGGTCGTCGGCTTGCGCGGGCGGCTGGTACTCCACCACGACCGTGTCGCGCGCGAAGAGCGGCCTTCGCGCCTGGCGCGTGCCGCCGCGCAGGTAGTGGACGTCGCCGAACCAGCGGTCGCGGCCGGTGAGCCACCAGTAGCGGCCGAGCGTGGCCATCCCAACGATCCCCAGGAAGGCGGCGACAGCCAGGGGCAGCGGCTCGAGGCCGACGAAGTCCCGGATCTGCTCGCCGACCGACTTGATCTCGACGAGGTCGAGGCGCGGTTCGGGGACGGCGCCCTTCGGCAGGCCGACGACTATCGTCAGCCCCTCGCCCGGCGAGAGAGGCCCCGTGGCCTCGAACCCGGCAGCGATGCGGGTGAGGCGGCTGTTGCAGGTTGCGCGCGAGCCCGTCGGGCCCTCGTAGCAGGTGAAGTACTCGAAGGCAGGCGCAAGTACGGTTGCTGAGGCCGTCTCGATGGGCACCGGCCAGCCGTTGCCCGTCACGTTCCAGTAGAGCTCGTCGGCGTCGGCCAGCGGGTTGAGCGCGCCCTGCAGTCGGTACTGGATTGCATAACGCTGCTCGCCGCTCACCAGCTTGTCCGGGTCGCCGATCTTGAGGACGAGGTTCGCGCCCTCCCGCGAGGTCTCGTACTTGAGGGGAGACGCCTGGCCGTCATTGACGGACTCGACGGTGATCGTGATGCGGCGGCGGTGCTTGGCGTCGTACTCGTATTCGACGGGGATGGAGCGGAAGATGCCGTGCTTCTGCAGCGTCCCGAAGTCTACGCCGATGTCCTCTGTGACGTTGATCGAGCCGTCCTCTGATATGAGGATGCTGGCGACGAACTCCTGGATGACCCAGTCTTCGTCCGCCCTGGCAGATGCTCCTGGCACCGCAAGGAGCGACGCGAACGCGAGCGCCGCAAGCGCAAGAGCGGGTAGAAGGTACGCCGTTCGCCTCGTTGCTGCATTCCCCCTCGCGCCCATGATGCCGCTGCCAGTCTAAGACCTTTCCGCCGCTCTGCGCCTGGCCTCAGCAGGGGACGCGGCCTCGACAGCCTGCTCTTCGCCGCGCCGGCGGTATACTGGTTCCTGCAGTGGAACATCCTCTGACTCGGGTCGCCGTCCTGGGCTCGACCGGGTCGATAGGCCGCCAAACCCTGGACGTGATCCGCGCCCATCCCGGCCGCTTCGAGGTCGTCGGGTTGACGGCCTTGAACAACCTCGACCTTCTTGCTTCGCAGGTCGCAGAGTTCAGGCCGCGCCTCGTCAGCTGCGCGAGCCCGGACGCCCTGCGCCAGCGCGTCGGCGAGGCTGGCTACGCGCCGGCAAGCCTCGCCGAAGTCGCCTCCTCGCCGGAGGTCGACATTGTCATGGCCGCCGTCGTCGGCCGGGACGGGCTGGCGCCGGCGCTGGCGGCGCTGGCGGCGGGCAAGACTGTCGCCCTGGCGAACAAGGAGGCGATGGTTATGGCGGGGCCGCTCCTCGTCGCGGCGGCGCGGCGCGGCGGCGGCGAGATCCGCCCCGTGGACAGCGAGCACAGCGCCATCTGGCAGTGCCTGGCCGGCGAGGACGCGGGCAGCGTCCGGCGCCTCATCCTTACCGCCTCCGGCGGCGCCCTGCGCGACCTGCCCCTGGCCGACCTGGCCGAGGTCGGGCCCGAAGAAGCGCTGGCCCATCCCACCTGGCAGATGGGCCGCAAGATCACCGTCGATTCGGCCACGCTGTTCAACAAGGGTCTGGAGGTCATCGAGGCGCGCTGGCTGTTCGACATCCAATTCGATCAGATCGACGTCGTCCTCCACCGCGAGAGCATCATCCACTCGATGGTGGAGCTGGTGGACGGCTCGATAAAGGCGCAGCTCTCTTACCCGGACATGCGCCTGCCGATCCAGTACGCCCTCTCCTATCCGGAGCGCCTGCCGCTGGCGCTGGCGCCCGTCGACTTCGTCAAGCTGGGCGCCCTCCACTTCGGGCCGATGGACATGGAGCGCTACCCCTGCCTCGGCCTGGCGCTTGCCGCCGGTCGCCGGGGCGGCACCTGCCCGGCCGCCCTCGCCGGCGCCGACGAAGCGGCCGTCGCCGCCTTCCTCGACGGCCGCCTGCGCTTCGTGGACATCCCCCGCCTGCTGGCCGATACTCTAGATAGCTACTCGTCTCCGGCCGAGCACTCGCTCGACGCCGTCCTGGAGGCGGACGCCTGGGGCAGGCGCTTCGCCAGGGAGTGGATCGAGGCCCATCGTTGAGCGCAGTCCTCAGCAGCGTCCTGCCCTTCCTCGCCATCCTCGTCCTGCTCGTCGTCGTGCACGAGCTGGGCCACTTCATCACGGCGAAGCTGGCCGGCATCCGCGTCCTGGAGTTCGGCATCGGCTATCCGCCGCGCCTCTTCGCCTTCCGCCGCGGCGAGACCGAGTACAGCGTCAACATCCTGCCCCTGGGCGGCTTCGTCCGCCTCCTGGGTGAAGAAGACCCGACCGACCCGCGCAGCCTGGCCGCCCAGCCGGCGCGGACGCGCCTGGTGGTAATGGGCGCCGGCTCGTTCATGAACTTCGTCCTCGCCGTCGTCCTCTTCAGCGTCGCCCTGATGATCCCGCGCGAGATGCCCGTCGGCCGCGCCTTGATCTCGCAGGTCGTGCCCGACTCGCCGGCGGCGAAGGCGGGCCTGCAACCGGGCGACGTCCTGCTCGAGATCGACGGCCGAGAGATCGAGAGCGTCGCCGACGCCAGCTACAACATCCGCCTTCACCTGGGCGAAACCGTCGACGTCGTCGTCCGGCGCACGGACGCGCTCTCGGGAGAGGCGGTCGAGAAGACGGTGCAGGTGCGGCCCCGCTGGGCGCCGCCCCCCTACGAGTACGTGGTGCAGGCCGGCGAGGACGTGGAGCAGGTCTCGCGCGTCACCGGCTTCGCGCCGGCGGCCGTCCGCCAGGCCGCCGATATCGACTCCGAGCTGCGCGTGGGCCAGCGCCTGACCATCGACGACGGCGTCGAGCTGCAGGAGTACGTCGTGAAGGAGGGCGACACGGTCGAGTCCGTCGCCCGTACGCTGCGCGTGAGCGAGAACGAGGTCGCGAAAGCCGCCGGCCTGCCGGACCAGAACGCGCTCGCGTCCGGCACGACGCTGCGCCTCGCCCAGGGGCCGACGGGCATCGTCATCGCCTCCCAGTACCCGTTCACGGAGGCGCGCTCCCTCGGCCCCCTTACAGCAATGCAGCGCGGCCTGCGCCAGACCTTCGACTCGCTGAAGATGGCGCGCAACCAGGTCATCTCCTGGTTCAAGGGCGGCTCCGGAGCGATGGGCGGCGCCCCGGTCTCCGGCCCCATCGGCATCGCCCAGGCGACGGGTGAGGTGGTGCGCGAGGCGGGCTGGAAGAGCCTGATGGACCTCGCCGCCCTGCTCAGCATCAACCTGGCGGTGCTGAACATCCTGCCGCTGCCGATGCTGGACGGCGGCCGCATGGCCTTCGTCCTCATCGAGATCGCCCGCCGCGGCCGGCGCATCGCCCCGGCCAAGGAGGCGCTCGTCCACTTCGTCGGCATGGTGGCGCTGTTGATCCTCGTCGTCGTCCTCAGCTACTTTGACGTAGCGAGGATCGTGAGAGGAGACAGCCTCTTCCGGTAGCAGGGAGCGTGACCCTGAGCCCTTCGGCTTCGCTCAGGGTAAACTCCGCGAAGGGTCTAGCCCATCACAGTGACAGATTCTTCGCTGCGCTCAGAATGACAAGGCTGGGCAGAATCCTGTGACGCAACGACGGCTCACCAACCAGATCCAGATCGGCGACGTCAAGATCGGCGGCGACGCGCCCATCGTCGTCCAGTCGATGTGCAGCACCGACACGTCGGACGTCGCAACGACGGTGCGCCAGATCCACACGCTCGCCGAGCTCGGCTGCGAGGTCGTCCGCGTCGCCGTTCCCGACAAGGAGGCGGCCGCCGCCCTGCCGGAGATCGTCCGCCAGACACCCGTCCCCCTCGTCGCCGACATCCACTTCGACTACCGCTGGGCGCTGGCGGCGATTCGCGCCGGCTTCCACGCCCTGCGCCTCAACCCGGGCAACATCCGCGACCCGGAGAAGGTCCGCACCGTCGTCAAGGAGGCGAAGGAGCGCGCCATCCCGATTCGCATCGGCGTCAACGCCGGCAGCCTGCCGCCCATCCCCGCCCTCGCCGACGGCGAGATGCCCCCATCGATGGTCGACCGCATGGTCGACGCCGCCCTCTGGGAGATCAAGATCCTGGAGGAGATGGACTACGACAGCATCAAGATCTCGATGAAGGCGTTCGACGTGCCGATGATGGTGGAGGCGAACCGCCGCCTGGCGCGGCTCCTGGACGAGCGCGGCACGCCTTACCCGCTGCACCTGGGGGTAACCGAGGCGGGCACGCCGCGCGCCGGCTCCGTGCGCAGCGCCATCGGCATCGGCATGCTTCTCGCGGAGGGCATCGGCGACACGATCCGCGTCTCGCTGGCAGCCGACCCGAAGGAAGAGATACCGGTCTGCTACGACATCCTCGCCAGCCTGGGCCTGCGCCGCCGCGGCCCGACGCTCGTCGCCTGTCCCACCTGCGGCCGCATCGAGATCGACCTCATCCCGCTGGCGAACAAGGTGGAGGAGCACTTCACGCGCCTGGGCAAGCCGATAACCGTCGCCGTCATGGGCTGCGTCGTCAACGGCCCCGGTGAGGCGAAGATGGCCGACCTGGGCATCGCCGGCGGCAAGGGGCGCGGCGTCATCTTCCGTAAGGGCGAGATCATCCGCACCGTCGACGAGCCCCAGTTCCTCGAGGCCCTGATCGAGGAGGGCAACCGCGTCATCGCCGAGATGGACGGCCAGCCTGTCGCCCCCTACGCGAGCGACGACGCGCTGATCCCGCTGGACGCGATTACGCGCTAGCAGAGAGAGGCCTACGGTCTAACGCGCCGCGTCTTTCAGCCGGTAGACGCGGGCGAAGGAGACCTGGCCGACATAGTCGTAGTTCGACGCCAAGAACTCGAGGTACTGCTTGGGGTGCTGGCTCTCCCAGAGCGCTGCGTCCTGATTGGCGATGGAGTCGATTATGTACGCCGGCCTTGCTTCCTGGAGCTGCCGCATCGCCTCATCGAACGTGCTCTCGTCCAGCCGGAAGGGCCTGTCGTACATGAAGCGGGTCGCCGGCCGGCGGTCGGCGTAGAAGTAGATCTCAGTGTTCCGCCCGTACTCGTAGATCGTGTCTTCGGGGCGGGTGAGGCCGGCCACATACGCGGCCACCTGCCGCGCCGTGTTCTCCTGGGCGTTCAGGGCGCTGGGGAACTTCGCCGCGTGCTTCGCCTCCGGCGTCGGCTCCAGGAAGACCGGCAGGTTGGCGGCGAGAGAGACGGCCGCCAGCAGGCCGATCGTCGCCAGGAAGGCACGGCGGCTTACGCCGGTCTGGCTCGAACTCGTCGTGACGAACCGCGCTGAGAGCAGGGCCGCGAAGGGCAGCAGGCCGACGAAGTAGTGCGGGAAGAAGAAGCCGCTCCAGATAACGCCGACAAATGAAGCGCCAAAGGATAGAACCAGCAGGTAGTCGAGCCGAGACCTCTGCGCCCTTCGCATCTCGAGGAGGGCCAGCAGCGTCAGGCCGGCGGGGAGCGCCGCCGCCAGCAAGACGTCGGGAACGTAGCGGATCGCTAGCGTCAAGCGGTCCCC
>DATBWN010000078.1:0-8228 GCA_036514755.1 Dehalococcoidia bacterium
CGACGTCGCCGTCATCAGCGTCACGCCCGATGGCCTCGTTCTCGAAGAGGTCGCGCCCGGCTGGACGCCGGAAGAGGTGCAGCAGGTTACCGAGCCGCCCCTGCGCGTTAGCCCCGACCTGCGCGAGATTCAGCTCGCCCCGGACTAGGCCCGGAGAGCCGCCCGTCCGCCGATGCCGCGCCGTCCTTAGACGTGTCCAAGTCTCCCCCTCTCTGCCGGTGGAGAGGGGGATTAAAGGGGGAGAGGTCGCTCAAAAAGTCTGCGGCGCCGGCTCTCCGTGCTCGCGCAGGGGAATCTCGCGCAGCAGCAGCGCCAGGAAGAACGAAACGGTCGCCAGCGGCACCGCCCAGAGGAAGACGTCGCTCACGGCGCTCGAGAACGCCTGCACGAAGTCAGCGTACAGCTCCGGCGGCAGCGCCTGCAGCTGCTCCGGGTTCGGCCGCAGCGACCCGCCGACGCCGCTCGCATCCCCCGCGGGCACGAAGCGCGCCACGTAGACCGTCAGGCGGTTGCTAAACACGGCGCCGAAGATCGCCACGCCCATCGCGCCGCCGATGGAGCGGAAGAACTGCACCGACGCCGTCGCGACGCCCACGTCGCGGTGGGCCACCGAGTTCTGCACCGCCAGCACCAGCACCTGCATCGTCAGCCCCATGCCCACGCCCGTGGCCAGGATCACCAGCTCCACCTGCCACCAGGGCGAGCCCTCGTCCAGCAGCGACAGCATCAGCATCGCCGTCGCGATGACCGCGCCGCCGGCGATGGGGTAGGCGCGGTAGCGCCCCGTGGCGCTGATCAGCCGCCCGGAGGCGATAGACGTCACGATCAACGCTATGACGAGCGGCATCGTGCGCACGCCCGACTCTGTGGGCGTCACGCCGCGCACCACCTGCATGTAGATGGGCAGAAAGGCAAAGGCCCCGAACATCGCCATGCCCGTGATCAGGCCGATGGAGTTGCAGACGCTGAAGATGCGCTCGCCGAAGAGGCGCATCGGCAGCAGCGGCTCGCTCACCCGCAGCTCATGGGCGACGAACGTCGCGCAGAGGACGGCGCCGGCCGTCAGCAGCCCGACGATCGTCGGCGAGCCCCAGGCGTACTCGCTGCCGCCCCAGGTCAGCGCCAGCAGCGTGCTGCTGGCGGCGCCGACGATTAGCGCCGCGCCGAGGAAGTCGATGCGCTCCTCGACGCGCCGGTGCGCCAGCTTCAGCACGCGCGTCGTCACGACCAGCGCCAGCGCGCCCAGCGGCAGGGTGATGAAGAAGATCCAGCGCCAGCCCAGCTGGTCGGTGAAGAGGCCGCCGATCAGCGGCCCGGCCACGCTGGAGCCCAGCCAGACGATGGCCATGTAGCCCGTGTAGCGGCCACGCTCGCGCGGGCTCACCACGTCGGCGATGATCGCCTGCGCCATGGATGTGATGCCGCCGGCGCCCAGGCCCTGGATGCCGCGGAAGACGATGAGCTGCGTCATGCTCTGGGCGGCACCGCCCAGCGCGGAGCCGAGAATGAAGAGGACGATGGCGATCTGGAAGAGCGGCTTGCGGCCGAAGAGGTCGCTGACCTTGCCGTAGATCGGCACCGAGACGGTCGATGTCAGCAGGTAGGCCGAGATCACCCAGGAGAGGTGGTCGAGGGCGTTGAACTCGCCCACGATGGTCGGCAGGGCAGTCCCCAGCACCATCTGGTCCAGCGCCGCCAGCAGCATGCCCAGCATGAGGCTGCCGAGGACGATGAGGATATCGCGGTGGGAGAGGCGCGGCGGCGCGAACTCTGGGGCTCCGGCTGCCATGCGGCTCGCTCTTCTAGTCCAGGCTGAACCGCCGTCCATTGTCGCCCGTTGACGCGCGAGAGCCAAGTCCGTCAACCCGTTGACGACGCGCTGGCGAAGCAAGCGGTTAGTTTAAACGTCAGATCGAGCTGCGGTTGGTTCGCCACCGTCGCTCCTTCGCGGCTCGTGTAGTGCACCGAGCCCGGGGCGGCTTCTCGGATTAGGGCGCCGGGCGCAGGGCTAGTATGTGTGCGTTGCCGACGTCGGAGTCGCCAGACGCTGTCGCCGTCTTCGTCCCGGACGACCCGGCCGCGGCCTGGAGGACGTAGGCCCCATCCATCGACTCGCCGGAGCCGTTCGGAACTGCCAGGCTGGCGACGTCGAAGGCCTCGGTCATCCCAGCCGGCGCCGTCCACGTCGCGGCGGAAGAGAAACCGTGCGAGGTCACAAGCATTGTGTATGCCACTGTCGTCGTCACGCTCGGCGTGGCGTGACTGAGGCCGCTGGACGTGTTCTGGCCGTTCTCCACATCAATCGGGTCGGCCGTGTCGACACCCCTGAAGCTCCGAATCCCGCCAACAATGCCCGTGGACGTCGATAGGGTCCAGGAGTAAGAGGCGGGCTCCGAGCTGCCCGCAACCTTGTAGTAGACCGCCAGCGAGTTCTCCCTGATGTTGGAGTTGTCTATGCGGCGGACGAGCGTCCAGCCGGCGGGAGGCGTGATCGCCGCCGTTTCCGGCCGGAAAGCGACCGCGGCCACCATCACGTCGCAGGCCGCCGTCCCCGCCGGCCTGTTGATCGTCAGGGTCGTGCCCGAGGAGCCGGCGGAAGTGGCGGCCACGAAGGCGGCCACCTTCGCTGGCTGCAGCGCGAGGATATGCGTATTGCCGGGGTCGGAGTTGGCGCTCGCCGTGGCCGTCTTCGCCCCCGTCGCCCCCGCCGCTGCTTGGACCGCGTACGTCCCTTCTGTCGAGTGGCCAAGGGTGTTGGGAACGGCCTGACTCGCGACATCGAAGGCTTCCGTCATCCCACCTGGCGGCGTCCAGGTCGCTGCCGAAGGCATCGAGAAGTGGGCTACGAGCATGGCATTTGCAACCGTCGTCGTAATGCTCGGCGTCGCGTGAGAGAGCGACAGTGGCGTCGCCTGCCCGTTCTCGGCGTCGATCGGGCTGGCAGTGTCCACGCCGGAGAAGCTCTCGATGCCGCCGGCGGCGCCGATTGAGGAAGAGAACGTCCAGGCGTAGGACGCCGGCTCAGAGGAGCCCGCCACCTTGTAGTACACCGCCATCGAGCTGTGCCACGTGGCCGTGTTGTCCATACGCCGAACGAGCGCCCAGCCGGAGGCTGGCGTGATCGTCGCCGTGACGGTGGAGACGCCCGTATTCTGACGCACACCGACGGCGGCGATCATCACGTCTCCGCTCACCGTCCCGGCGGGCTTGCTGATCGTCAGCGTCAAAACGCCGGAGCCAGCTCCCGCCGACGCAGCCGAGCGGAAGGCGATCGTGGCGTAGGAGGATGACGAGCCCGCGCCGGTGCCTGTCGCCTGGTTGCTATTCGCGCTCTCCCAGTTCTGAAAGTAGGTCCTGGCGACGTAGTAGTAGGTGCCGGCGCAGACGCTGTCCACGTAAGTCGTCGTTGTCCGCGGCGTAATCTCGGCAATCTGGCTGTAGGGACCGCCGGACGTGGTAGACCGCAGAACGCGGTGGCCGCTCGCGTACGTATCGGGCGTCGCCGTCCAGTTGAGGGTGACGGAGCCGCTCGCGCTCAGGCCCGTCGGCGGGTCGAGGGTGTCGGTGCTCATGGAGTTGCCGCCGACGCTCGCCTGGTCCGTGAAGAGCGCCGACACGCCGCCGCGGCCGACCGCCGGGTAGACCAGCAGGCCGAAGACCGCCAGGCCGACGAGGAGGACCGGAAAGCGCATGCTCAGGCCCTTGCCGCTGTCCGTTTCTGAGGCAGCCAGATTTTCTTCAACGCCAGCGCCAAGATCACGACCACGAATATGCAGAGGGCAGCCGCTTTGACGAGCGCGGACTGGGCAAAGGCGAGGAGGTAGCCAGCCCACGGCAGCGTCAAGACGGCAACGCCGCCTCGACCGGTCAGCTCAACCTCGTTTGGATCGACCGTCTCGTTCGCATCACCCTTGAGGGTGAAGAGCTGCCTGCCGTCCAGCTCCCGGACGCGGACGATGCGGTGCAGAACCGGCAGGCCGCTGTCGGTCGACGGCGAATAGACGATGACGTCCCCTTCGCGCAGGGTGTCCGGTGCCACCGGCTTGACGAAGGCAACGCTGCCTTTGGCGATGGTCGGTTCCATGCTGCCGCCGTAGACGGCGAACGCCGAGTAGCCCATCAGGCCCGGCAGAAGCGCCAGGGAGAGCAGGGCAACCAGGGCGGCGATGAGGGCGACGAGCGCCAGCCAGAGAGGCCGCTGCACGCGCCGCCACTGCCTCGCACCGAGACCGAGACCGCCCCCCATCGGCTTCCTACCCTACGGGTTGTTGGCCGTCTGCTCCGCGTTGAAGGCGAAGGTGGCCGTCGTCGTCAGGCTCTGGTAAGCATCACCAGTGCTCAAAGGCAGGGACACCTGGAAGCAGAGCACCTCGCTGGCGGCGGCGTTGAGCGTTCGATCGCCGGCCTGCGCACCCTGGGCCGAGTCGCCGATCACGTTGATCCCGCCCGTGCTGCCCAGGTCGGCGGGGCCGTAGAGCACGCTGCCGCTGGCGCCGAAGCCGCCGTTCGTGCAGGTCGTCACACCGGACTTGATCGTCAGATCGAGCTGAGCAGCGAGGGTATCCTCCGTCGTCGTGCTCGTCACGGCGTAGCGCAGCTGGCCGCCGCCGGCGTTCGTCACCGTAAGCGGCGCCGTAACGACGTCGCCCGGCATCATGTCGCTAAACGTGACGAGAGCACTCGTCGGCGAGGTGCTGATGTCGACGTTGCCGGTGCTAAAGGTGTTGCCCGGTACGCTCGCCGTGTCCGTGAAGACGGCGTTGATGCCAAAGGTTAACAGAGAGCCTCCGACCAGCAAGACGCTCAGCGTCAATAGAAGCTTGCGTACCATCAGTCCTCCTTACTGCTCCCCTCCATACAAACCCGAGGCGCAAGCGCTTTAGCTTGTGCCTCCTCCAACTAGATAATCGGCCTAGGCCACTCGGCCTGCATAGGCGTTTCCGCCAACTTTTGGCCTTGCCCTACGCCGCCACGAAAGAGTTGGTCAGCCAGGCCTGTCCCGCGTGTCGCCCTCGCTCTTGCTAGGCCCTTCGCGGCGGTGAATAATGACACTCTGTTCGGCCCCGCGGATACGTCCCGATGGCCCATTCGCGCCCGCCCCGAAGGGAGACACTGGGCTTGGGACCGAGAGGAGCTCGAAGATGAGACGCATCCTGGTTCCCCTGGACGGCACCGGCGCCGCCGAGGCGGCGGTCAAGGAGATCGAGGCGATCTGCGAGCCCGGGGACGAGGTCGTGCTCATCTCCGTCTCCCCGCCGACCGAGCCGAGCGCGCGCGGCTCGCGGCCGGGGAAGGTCGTTTCGACAGGCACCATCGCGCCCGGCATCATCGGCGGCGCGCCAGGCCCCGACCGGCCCGTGGCCGCCGAGACCGCGACGCAGGCCGCCCAGCGCCAGGCGGACGAGATGAGGGACTACCTCGAGGACAGGGCATCCCCGCTGCGCGGACGCGGTTTCAAGGTGCAAACCGTCGCCCTGACCAGCGACAAGCCGGCCGACGCCATCGTCGACTACGCGCGGCGCATGCACCCGACCTTCATCGCCATGCTGAGACGCTCCCACCGCACCCTGGGCGAAATCCTCTTCGGCACTGTGGCGCAGGCGGTCGTCAGGGCAGAGGTCGCCCCGGTCCTCGTCGTGCCGGCCAAGCTCGACTGAGTCTGCCAGCAGCCAGGACATAGAGCCGCCCGCCCTTGCGACTGCCAAAGCTCGCCTGGATAGTGACGGGGCATTTGGGCCGACGGAAGGGGCCATTCGACACCTGCCGCCTGCATAAGGCGGCGGACAATGAAGCCGAGGGGAATAGGTGCGGTCTATTGCCCTCGCACAGTGTAAAGGAGGCTGTCTATGCCTCATTCATTTCAACGACGCCACGAGTCCTGAACCCTGAGGGAGGGGTGATCGAACATGGAGCTTACAAACCGAGAGACCTGGGCAGCGCTCCACGGCATGGTCTTCGGCTCGCTGTTTCTCCTGGCGTTCGCCGGGGGGCTGGCCGGTTTATGGAGCCTGCGGCCGGAATGGGTCACCATCAGCGGCCTCCGGGAGCGCATGCTGCGCCTCAAGCTGGGCGTGACTTCGATGGCTCTGATCGCCTGGGTAACGGTGATCACGGGCACCTGGATCGTCTATCCGTGGTACCGGGCAGCGCCGCCTCAAGGCACGACAGACTTTACCGATTACCCGCGCAGCCTCCTTTTAGCCACGCCGGGTAAGGAGGACTGGCACACATTCGGGATGGAGTGGAAGGAGCACATCGCCTGGGCGTCGCCGATCCTGGCGACGGCAGTAGCGTTCATCGTCCTCTACTACGGCTCACAGCTGATAGTGGACAAGCGCCTGCGCATGCTCACCATCGGCCTCTTCGTCGCAGCCTTCGCTGCGGCCGGGGTCGCCGGACTCCTGGGGGCCCTCATCACGAAGGCCGCGCCGGTCCAATAAGAGAAGGAGGTTTACGGTGGCAACGATGGGAAGTCGCCTTGAAGGCGGCAGGACTGCAGAGGACGTCAGGTGGACGGCGGAGGAGCTTGAGCTTGTTGAGAAGGCGAACGGGCCGGCCGCCGCCGCGCTCATGGGAGCCGGCCTCGGCGTGTTCTGGCTCGGACTGCTCACGACCCTGAATGAGGCGAGCACGAAGATTCACGACTGGCTCATCTTCGACGAAGGCGTCGGCCCGCTCAGCGGCAAGACCATCGTGGCCGTGGTGTTGTGGCTCGGCTCCTGGGCGGTGCTCTCCGTGCCGCTGTGGAGGCGGAACATATCCTACGGCATGGTGATAGCGGTTACGGTCGCCTTTCTAGCCATGGGCTTTATCGGCACCTTCCCGAAGTTCTTCGAGCTCTTCGCGGAATAGGCCTCGGAACCACCGCCCGACGGCTGGCCAGCTTCCATGCCGCCAGCCGGCGAGGGTCCGGGTAGCTGCTGGCCGAGACGCAGCCCCCGGCTTCCGGCATAATTAGGCCATGCTGACGAAAAGCGGCCTGCGCCTTGGCATCGGGCTGCCCCAGGGCTTCCCGGGCGGCGCGGTCGACCTTGACCTCGTCCGGCGCTTCGCCCTGCGCGCCGAGGCGCTTGGCTACGACGACCTCTGGGTCATCGAGCAGATCACCGGCCGCTTCGCCGTCCTGGAGCCGGTGACGCTCCTCACCTACCTGGCCGCCCTCACCAGCCGCATCCGTCTCGGCACGGCGGTGCTCGTCACGCCGCTGCGCAACCCGCTGCAGCTGGCGAAGTCGCTCTCGACGCTGGACGTGCTGAGCAACGGCCGCCTCACCGTCGGCGTCGGCCTCGGCACGTCGACGGCCGCTTACGCCGCCTACGGCGTGCCGCCGGAGCACCGCGCCGCCCGCTTCGCCGAGAGCGTGCGCGTGCTCAAGGCGCTGTGGACGCAGCCCAAGGCCCAGCTCGAAGGCCGCTTCTGGCGCCTCGAAGGCGTACCGATGGAGCCGAAGCCGCTGCAGAAGCCCCACCCGCCCATCTGGTTCGGCGCCCGCGTCGACCAGGCGATGCGCCGCGCCACCCGCCTCGGCGACGGCTGGATGGGCGCCGGCTCCACGCCCGTCCCCGACTTCTTCGAACAGATCGGCCGCATGAAGACCGTCGTGGCCGAAGAAGGGCGCGACCCGTCTACGTTCACGCTATCGAAGCGCCTCTACTTCGCGCTCGACAAGGACGAGAAGCGCGCCCTGGAGCGCCTGCGCACCTGGATCGGCGCCTACTACGGCAACGACGGCGCCGTCGCCGAGCGCTGGGCCGTCTGGGGCCCGGCAGACAAGTGCCTGGAGACGCTATCCCGCATGCGCGAGGCCGGCCTGACGCACATGTTCCTCCATCCCGTCGCCGACTACGAAGGCCAGCTCGAAGCCATCGCCGCCGACATCGCCCCCAGGCTCTGAACCCTGTCATTCTGAGCCCTTCGACTACGCTCAGGACAGGCTCCGAGGAGAATCTCCCCCGAAGCAGTCCGGGACCTCCCGTCCTGTCATTCCGAACGCAGCGAGGAATCTAGCCCCTGGCGAAGTCGGTCACATGTGGAGCCTCAGAATTGATAGCTTATCTATCAACTTTCTTGACAACGCTTGCCAGGCGACGTTAACCTTCTAGGCAGCATGAGCGTTCTAATACCTGAAAAGCCCGTCCTGAGCTTGACGAAGGAGAGGAGGCCTCGATGACCAAGACCAACCGGAAGATCCTGCTCCGGTCTTGCCCCCGCTGTCGCGGCGATCTCTT
>DATBWN010000079.1:0-6735 GCA_036514755.1 Dehalococcoidia bacterium
ACGGGGACGATCGCCCTGCGCGATTCGACGGCGCAGATGCTCGACAGCATGGAGCTGGAGCGCGAGAAGGGCGTGACGATCAAGGCGAAGGCCGTGCGCATGACCTATCGCGCCGCCGACGGCCTCGACTACGAGCTCAACCTCATCGACACGCCGGGCCACGTCGACTTCGCCTACGAGGTCTCACGCGCCCTCGTCGCCTGCGAGGGCGCCCTGCTCATCGTCGACGCGGCCCAGGGCGTGCAGGCCCAGACGCTCGCCAACCTCTACGCCGCGCTGGAGAACGACGTGACCATCGTGCCGGTCGTGAACAAGATCGACCTTCCGAACGCGGAGCCGGAGCGCGTCGCCGACGAGCTGGCGCGCATCGCCGGCTTCGATCGCTCGGAGGTCATCTACACCTCGGCGAAGGAGGGCATCGGCACAGACGAGGTGCTGGAGGCCATCGTCCAGCGCATACCGCCGCCGAAGGGTGAGGCCGCGGCGCCGCTGCGGGCCCTGATCTTCGACTCGAAGTACGACTCCTACAAGGGCGTCATCACCTACGTGCGCGTCGTGGACGGGCGCGTGGCGCCGGGGCGGGCGCTGCGCCTCATGGCGACGGAGCGGCGCCTGGAACCCGTCGAGGTCGGCGTCTTTCGGCCCGACTTCGAGGCGACGGATGGGCTCGATTGTGGCGAGGTGGGCTACGTCGCGACGGGGCTCAAGAGCGTCCGCGATGCCCGCGTCGGCGACACGCTGACGGAGGACGCGCGGCCGGCGGCGCAGACGCTGCCGGGCTACCGGCCCGCCAAGCCCATGGTCTTCGCCGGGCTGTATCCGGCGCAGGCGACGGACTACAACCTCCTGCGCGACGCCCTGGACAAGCTGCGCCTGAGCGACGCCTCCCTCACCTTCGAGCCGGAATCGAGCGTCGCCCTCGGCTTCGGCTTCCGCTGCGGCTTCCTGGGCCTGTTCCACATGGAGATCGTGCGCGAGCGGCTGGAGCGCGAGTACGACCTGACGCTGATCTTCACGGCGCCCAGCGTCGAGTACTACGTGACGCGCACGGACGGCGGCGAGATCGTCCTGGACAACCCGGCGGAGCTGCCCCCGCCCAACGAGGTCGCCGAGATCCGCGAGCCCTGGGTGGACATCGCCATCGTCCTGCCGGACCGCTTCGTCGGCGCGGCGATGGAGCTATCGACGGCGCGCCGCGGCGCCTTCAAGCGCATGGAGTACCTGGAGACGGCCACGGACACCGGGGTGGGCGAGGCGCGCGTGCTGCTCGAGTACCACGTGCCGCTCTCGGAGATCCTCACCGACTACTACGACCAGCTGAAGTCGCGCACCCAGGGCTACGCGACGCTCGACTACACGCTGGCGAGCTACGAGCCGGCGCGGCTGGTGAAGCTGGACGTGCTGGTCAACGCGCAGCCCGTGGACGCGCTCACGATCATCGTCCACCCGGAAGAGGCGCAGGCAAAGGGACGGGAGCTGGTCGAGAAGCTGCGGCGGCTGATCCCGCGTCAGCTATTCGACGTGCCGATCCAGGCCGCCGTCGGCGGCCGCGTCATCGCCCGCGAGACGGTGCGGGCGATGCGCAAGAACGTGCTGGCGAAGTGCTACGGCGGCGACGTGACGCGCAAGCGCAAGCTGCTGGAGAAGCAGGCGGCGGGCAAGAAGCGCATGCGGCGCGTCGGCAACGTGGAGATTCCCCAAGAGGCCTTCATGGCCGTCCTCAGCCTCGAACGCTAACGGCTCTCGCTTTCCCAAGGACTTGCAGTCCTATCCGGTTCCGCGTAACATCTTCTACGTAACACTCCTATGGCGATACGCAAACTTAAGCCACCGCCGCGGCCGGACGACGAGATTCGCGCAATCCTGCTCGATTACTTCTTCGAGCGTAATCGAAACGCCACGAGCCCCAAGGGCAAGAAGACCGGCGCCGCCGTGACAATCAAGGTCCTGAGGGCTGAACTTAAGGAGAGACAGGGTCTCAGCGCTCAAGAGGTTGTTCGGAACCTGACGTACCTACTGAGTCAAGGGTGGGTTGAACAGCAAAACTCATCCTCGAGCTTTGCCACCAAACGAGGCAGCATAGTGCCTTCCGTGACGCCGTATTACATCATTACGGCTGCTGGAATCGACAAGATTGAAGGCCCCAGCGCCTTCACACGCGACCGATTCGCAGGCATCCGAATCGAAGCCAGCGGGCATAACGTGATCACTTTGGGCGATGGCAACCGGGTAAGTGTGCAATACCGCGACCTCGGTCAGGCACTCTCCGAGCTACGCGAGGCAATCAGCTCATCGAACAAGCTCGACGACAGAGCCAAGCTGGACGCCGTTGTCGACATCGATGCTATCGAGGATCAGCTGCTAAAGCCAAACCCGAACAAAGGCGTCATCCGATCCCTCTGGGAAGGGATCGAGAAAGCAGCTATAGCCGCGGGTCTCGCTGCCTCAGTCAGTACGGTGGCACCACTGATCGCGGGCCTGATTCGCTAAACACGGCACAAGGGACAAACGGAAGACCGGCGGGCGGGCGGGGATGCTTCGCCGGTCTTCGAGGGTTCGTCTAGGGAGCCGCGTTACCCTTTGCCGATGCGGTACATCTTGGTGCCGCAGACGGGGCAGGTGCCGCTGGTGGCGGGCTTGCCATTCTTCATCGTCACGGCCCTTGGGTTTCGCATCTCTCTCTGGGTCCGGCACTTTAGGCAGTAGGCCTGCATGTTTGCCTCCTTAAGGCGCTAGACGGGTTTTCTGCTATATAGCCTACACACGTTACCAGCTCGAATCTAACTAACGCTAGCATCATACGCGTTTCAGACTCGGTGTCAAGCTTCAAAACGTGAATATCTGCCCTCCCGACATGAATCTGTCAGCCTTTCTTGTCGGGCCGGCACGCACCTCGCTAGAATTGGTCTGCGGAGGGATCGCATAGTGGTCTAGTGCGGCCGCCTGCTAAGCGGTTATCCTGGGTTACCGGGATCCTGGGTTCGAATCCCAGTCCCTCCGCCAGACTCCTTCCCCCTCACCCCACCGCAAAGGGCAAACGGGCAAGCTGCCGCGCATGCCAATCGACCCCTACGGCAGGCAATGGGAACCGTCTCTCAGTCCCCTCTCGTCTTCGCACAAGGCTAGATTCCTCGCGTTGCTCGGAATGACAGCTCGGGGCCTACTCGCCGCGCCTGAGCCGCGCCGCGACGCGGGCGATGGCGGCGCCCAGCTCGCTCGCCAGCAGGCCGGAGGCGCCGTACTCCTCCTCGAAGCTCGCCGCGGCGGCGCCGTGCAGGTAGACGCCGAGGCCCGCCGCCGCGAAGGGCGCAACGCCCTGGGCGATGAGGCCGGCGATGGCGCCGGCGAGGACGTCGCCGGTGCCTGCCGTCGCCAGCGCCGCGTTGGCGTAGGGGCTTATGAGGGCGCGACCGTCCGGCTGCGCGACGACCGTGCTCGCGCCTTTGAGTACCACGGTTTGGCGCCAGCCTTGGGCGGAGCGGCGCGCCGTGCCCAGCCGGTCCGCCTGCACCTCGGCGACGCTGCCGCCCGTCAGGCGGGCGAGCTCACCGGGATGAGGCGTGAGCACAGCCGAGGCCTTCACCTCGTCCTGCCAGCCCGCGAGGCGAGACAGGGCGTTGAGGGCGTCCGCGTCGACGACAACGGGCGTCTGCGGCGCCGACGCCAGCAGGCGGCGGACGAGGGCTTGTGTGCCGGTCGCCAGGCCGAGGCCGGGGCCGACGAGGAGGGCGTCGTGGCCGGCGAGCGCGCCGAGGATCACGTCCGCGGCGGCCGCGTCGATGCCTCCGTCGGCCTCAGGCAGGGGCAGATACGTGACCTCCGGCAGCTGCGCGGCGACGGCGGCGCGCACGGGGTCGATGGCAGCGAGCGTCACGAGGCCGGCGCCGGCGCGCAGCGCCCCCAGGCAGGCGAGCGCCGCCGCGCCCACGTAGCGCTCGGAGCCGGCGACGACCAGGACGCGGCCGAAGGTGCCCTTGTTCGACTCGGCGGGACGGGCCGGCAGCGCGGCCCGCGCCCAGTCCTCCGTCAGCAGCTCCGTCGGGATGGCGTCGCCCAGCGCCGGGTCGAGGCCGATGTCGAGCACGTGGACGCGGCCGGCGCAGGCGGCGCCGGGCAGGACGTGCAGGCCGATCTTCGAATAGGCAAGGGCGAGCGTTACGTCCACGGCCGCGGCGTGCGGGTCGGCGGCGCCGGAGTCGGCGTCAACGCCGGTCGGCAGGTCGACGGCAAATAGGGGCGCCCGCCGGCTTCGCAGCAGGTCGAGGGCGCCGGCGATGGCGCCGCCCAGCGGCCGCTGCCTGCCGATGCCCAGGACGGCGTCGATGACGGCGTCGGCGCGCCCGACAGCGTCGGCGAGGGCGCCGGCGGCCCCGCCTGCCGGCGAGACAGGCTCGATGACCTCGATCTCTCGCGACCGGACGGCGGCCAGGTTGGCGTCGTCGGCCGCGCGGGGCGCCAGCAGGCAGACGCTGACGTCGGCGCCAGAGTCGTGCAGGTAGCGCGCCGCGACGAGGCCGTCGCCGCCGTTGTTGCCGGGCCCGACGAGGACGAGGACGCGACGGGCGCGCGCCGAGCCGAGATGGTCGCGCACCGCCTCGGCGATAGCGCGGCCGGCGTTCTCCATCAAGCCCGTAGCGGTGAAGCCGGCCCTGAAGGCCGCCTCTTCGATGGCGCGCATCTCGGCTGTAGTGACGAGTTTCACGGGCCTACAGCAGTCCGCGGCGCTTCAGGCGCTCGATGAGGGCCGCGCGCGCCTCTTCGTAGTCGATAGAGGCCGCGCAGGGGGCGACGACGAAGGCGAGGGCGAGGAGGTCGCTGTGGGTCATGCTCACCTCCGGCCGGCCCATGCCGAGCGCCCCGGCACGCTCGGCGGCGCGGCCGTGCAGGTAGACCAGGGGCTTGCCGCGGCGGTCGGGCAGGATCTCGATCTCGCGCCAGCCGACGCCGCGCACGCCCGTGCCCAGCGCCTTCATCATCGCTTCCTTGGCGGCGAAGCGGGCAGCCAGCTCGCGGATGCGGCCGCGGCAGTAGGCGACCTCGAGCTCGGTGTAGACGCGCTCGAGGAAGCGCCGCGGATGGCGCGCGAGCGTGCTGGCGACGCGCTCGATCTCGATGACGTCTATGCCGCAGGCGAGGGAGAACATCACGGCGATGATAGCAGGGCATCGCGTTGTCGTTGCGAGGAGCCCTTCGGCTTCGCTCAGGACAGCCTCGGCGACGAAGCAATCTCGGTCCAAAGACCGACGAGATTGCTTCGCTTCGCTCGCAAAGACAGGGCAGGCTTGTCGGTCAACAACAAGAGGGGCGTCAAGAAATCGTGCCGAACGGACTTCGACAAAGGCGAAGCCCCAGGGGGATAATCGGCCCAGCAGTGCCTTTGGCCGAAGGAGGGCAGCATGACGGCCCAGATCATCGATGGACTCGCCGTTTCGGCGGCGATACGCGCCGAGCTCAAGGAGCGCGTCGCCAAGCTGCGCGCCCGCGGCTTCGACCCCGGGCTGGCCTTCGTCATCGTCGGCGACAACCCGGCGTCCATCTCCTACGTGCGCAGCAAGGCGCAGGCCTGCGAGGAGACCGGGCTGCGCTCGGAGACGATCCGCCTGCCGGCGACGACCTCCGAGGCGGAGCTGCTCGGCCTCATCGACCGGCTGAACCAGGACCCGCGCTGGAGCGGCATGATCGTCCAGCTGCCGCTGCCGCCGGCCATCGACGCCAACGCCGTCGCCTCGGCGATCGACCCGGACAAAGACGCCGACGCCCAGAACCCGCACAACGTCGGCCGCATGCTCATGGGCATGCCGGGGCCAAGGGCGGCCACCCCCGCGGGCGTCCAGGAGCTGCTCGTGCGCACGGGCAACGACCCGGGCGGTCAGCACGTCGTCATCGTCGGGCGCTCGATGCTGGTCGGCAAGCCGCTGGCGGCGCTGCTGGTGCAGAAGGCGAAGGGCGCCAACGCCACGGTGACGGTCTGCCACACGGCGACGAAGGACCTCGCCTACCACACCAAGCAGGCCGACATCCTCGTCGTCGCCGCCGGCGCGCCGAACGCCGTGACGGCAGACATGGTGCGCCCCGGCGCCGTCGTCATCGACGTCGGCAACAACCGCGTGCCGGACGCGACGCGCAAGAGCGGCTATCGCATGGTGGGAGACGTCGACTTCGAGTCGGTGAAGGAGGTCGCATCCTGGATCACGCCGGTGCCGGGCGGCGTGGGGCCGATGACGGTGACGATGCTGCTCGCGAACACGGTGGCGGCGGCGGAGCGCGCCGCCGGCTAGTGGAGGATGGCTGCCTGCGGGATGAATCCCGCAGCTTCGCACGTTGGGGGAACGCGAAGGGTTAGCACTCATCGGCAGGGAGTGCTAAGATGGTTGCTGGCGGCACGCCGTGCCGCTAAACTTCGTTAACGGGCTCTGAGGAACGCCGTGCCGCTCTACGAGTACAAGTGCAACAGCTGTAACCATGGCTACGAAGCGCGCGAGAGCTTCGACGCGCCTTCGCGCCAGGCTTGCCCGCGCTGCCGCGCCATGGCCAAGCGCGTCCTCCACGCGCCGCCCATCGTTTTCAAGGGCAAGGGCTGGTACATCACCGACAGCCGCAAGGGCAGCAGCGCCACGGTCGGGAGCGGGCCCGACTCGGCCTCCATACCTCCCACCTCGACCGCCGACGGCGCCGGCGGCAACGGCGCCAAGCCGGAGTCGAAGCCGGCCGCCGCGCCCACGACCAGCGACGACT
>DATBWN010000080.1:0-6688 GCA_036514755.1 Dehalococcoidia bacterium
TGGAGGCGCACGTGCGGCGCCCGCAGGAGCTCGTGGGTTAGAACCAGGAGGACGAGAAGAGCCGCCTGTAAGGTCCAGTCACGTACAGCCGCCCGGGTTTCACTTCTGCCGTTCACTGCTCATCCAATTAACGTCCTTGGCCGTCAGTTGTTTCCTGCCTTGCTCCCTCGCGCCTGGCGCGCCCCGCGTCTGCTTCGAGCATAGCGACACTATTGTCGCAGGCAGTCCTGCTCTCTGCCTAGGCCGAATCGCCCGCGGGGTGATTCCCTTCGCTGCCCTCGCTTCGTCACTTTGATAGAAGGGAGGCCACTTTGGCGCCGTCCTGTCGATACTTCCTTGTGAGGGAGAATCTCGTTGACGGCACGGGCTAAGCCGATCTCGGTCGACAACCTCGTCACCATCCTCGACCAGCTGGAGTACAACGTCCTGATCACGGACCGGGACGGGACGATCGAGTACGTCAACACCGCCTTCGAGCGCACGTCCGGCTATCGCAGCGACGAGGTACTCGGCCGGACGCCGAGGGTTCTCAACTCGGGCGTCCACGGCCGGGAGGTATACGACGAGCTGTGGCAGACGCTCCTTTCCGGCAAGTCGTTCCGCTTCATCTTCACGAACCGCAAGAAGGGCGGCGAGCTGTACGAGGAGGCCGTCTGGATCTCGGTGATCCGCGACAGCGGCGGTGAGATCAGCCACTTCGTCTCCCTTGGCCGAGTGACGGGCGAGAGCCGGCGCACGTACGACCTCTTCACGCTGCTCGCTGACAGCTCGCCGGCGGGCGTCTACATCGTCCAGGACGAGCGGTTCATCTTCGCCAACGCCGAGTTCCAGCGCTACAGCGGCTATCGCGCCAAGGAGATCGTCGGCAAGGAGTGGCTGCACCTCGTCTCGCCGGAGGACAGGGAGGCCGTGCGCCAGAGCGCCCGCGCCATGCTGGCGGGCGAGACATCGACGCCCTACGAGTACCGCCTCGTCGACAAGGCAGGGGACGAGCGCTGGGTGCTGGAGAAGGTGGTGAGCGTCGACTTCGTCGGCCTGCGCACCGAGCAGGCCGGCTACGTCGCGGGCACAATTGTCGACATAACGGACAGAAAGCGGGCGGAGGACCAGCTCAAGGAAGCGCTCTCTGTCTATGGCGCCACCGTCGAGTCGACCACGGACGGCATCATCGTCGTCGACCTGTCTGGGACGGTGCGCCAGCTTAACAACCGCTTCTTGGAGATGTGGGGGCTGCCCCGCGTAAGGGTCTTCAGCGGGGCGAGCGTGCAGGCGGCGGTCGGCCTCATGCTGCCCCAGATAGAGGAGCCCGATGTCTACGCCGCCCGCGTCCAGCAGACGCTCGCCCGCCCTGAAGGGGAGACAACGGACGTCGTGGAGCTTAAGGACGGCCGCGTCTTCGAGGTTTACTCCAAGCCGCAGGTCATCGAAGGTGTGGCGACGGGCAGGGTCTGGAGCTTTCGCGACGTGACGGAGCGGCGCCGGTTCGAGGCGGCGCTCATGCGTCTAGCGAACTACGACTCCCTCACTGGCCTGCTGAACCGGCGCCGCTTTCAGGAGGAGATGGAGCAGGCCGTCGCCGACCTGGGCGAGAGCGCCGGCAGCGGCGCCCTCATCGTCATGGACGTCGACCGCTTCAAGGACGTCAACGACCACTTCGGCCACCAGGCCGGCGACGAGGTCCTCGCCCAGCTAGGCGGCGTCCTGCGGTCGGTCTTCGCCGACCACATGGTCGCGCGCTTCGGCGGCGAGGAGTTCGCCGTCTTCCTGCGGGACGCGGACGCTCGGGAGGCGCAGGCCGCCGCCCAGAAGCTGGCGAAGACGCTGCGACGGCGCCGGCTTTCCGCCGGCGGAACCTCGCTCCGCATCACCGTCAGCATGGGTATCGCCGCCTTCCCCGCTCACGGCGAGACGGTCAGCGAGCTCTTCTCTCACGCTGACCTTGCCCTCTACGACGCCAAGTTCGGGGGCCGCAACCGCACTTCGCTGTACTCCGTGCAGACGAACATTCTCGCCAGGCAGTTCCGCGAAAGCTGGCGCCATCGCTTCCAGGAAGCGGTGGAGAACCGGCGACTGCTGCTTCTTGCCCAGCCGATCGTCCATGCCGCCGAAGGCTCGCTCGCCGGCTACGAGCTTCTGGTCCGCATCCGCAACCCGGACGGCACGCTGCTTGCGGCCAAGGACTTCGTCCCCATCGCCGAGCAGCTCGGCCTGATCCCGAAGATCGACGAGTGGGTCATCGTGGAGGCGGCGAAGCTCCTGCGCGAGGTCCAGGACCGCGGCGGCACCTTCCGGCTCGGTATGAATCTAGGAGGCTGGGCCTTCTCCGACGACAAGATGCTCGACTTCCTCCGGACGGCGCTGCGCGAAAGCGGCGCCGATCCCACCGGCCTGGTCATCGAGATGACGGAGACCGCCGCCCTCTCCGACGTGACGAAGGCGCGAAGGTTTGTCGAGAACCTGCGCGCGCTGGGCTGTCACTTCGCGCTGGACGACTTCGGTGTCGGCTACGCCTCCTTCGACTACCTGAAGCGCCTGCCGGTGGAGATCCTCAAGATCGACGGCAGCTTCATCCGCGACCTGACGCGCAGCGCCGTCAGCCGCGAGATCGTCGCGGCTATCGTGAGCGCCGCCAAGGGCCTGGGCATCTCGACCGTCGCCGAGTCGGTGCACAACGCCGACACGTTCCGGGTCGTGCGCCAGATGGGCGTCGACCGCGTCCAGGGCTACTGGGTGGGCCGGCCGCGCAAGGCCACGAACCTCGTCGCCGGCCTGGTGCTCAAGAAGGCCGCCTGAGCGCGCCGTATCGCTCTTTGCCTGGCACTCACCGCGCCGGCGGTGGAGTTCGCTCGCCTTCAGCCGCCGAGGCAATTCGAGTACCTGGCCGATCCTCAACCCGCCGAAGTGGTAAAGTCAAAGCAGCGGGAAGCGAGCCGGGAGGACTACGTTGGCCGACGCACCTCTGAAGGTAATGCTCGTCGACGACCACGAGGTGGTGCGCGAAGGCTTGCGCGCCCTGCTCAACCGGCGGCCGGGAATGACGGTCGTCGCGGAGGCGGGCAGCGTCGCTCAGGCCATCGAGGTGGCGGCCAGGGAGCGCCCCCACGTCGTCGTCATGGACGTGCGTTTGCCGGACGGCAGCGGCGTGGAGGCCTGCCGCGAGATCCGCTCCCAGTTGCCTGAGACGCGCATGATCATGCTCACCTCCTACGCGGACGAGGAGGCCGTCCTCGCCTCGATCCTCGCCGGCGCGTCCGCTTACCTGCTGAAGCAGACGCGCGGCCAGCAGCTGGCCGACGCCGTGGAGGCCGTCGCGCGCGGCGAGTCGCTCCTCGACCCTCAGGTGACGATGCGCGTGCTGGAGCAGGTGCGCAACATGGCGGCCGGCACGTCGTCCGACCGCAAATCCCAGCTGACGGAGAACGAGTACAAGATCCTCAAGCTCATCGCCGAAGGGAAGACGAACCGGGAGATCGCCGCGGAGGTCTACCTGAGCGACAAGACGGTCAAGAACTACGTCTCTAGCATCCTCAGCAAGCTGAACCTGAAGCGCCGCTCAGAGGCGGCGGCCTACATCGCCCGCCGCCTGCCGTCGTCCTAGCTCCGCCCGCCATCGGGCGGGACGAACTAGCTGTGGCCTACTCGCCGCTCAGCTTCACCTCGAAAATCTGGTCCGTCGGGTGGCCGGCCTTGGCGTGGACGCGTGCCACCGCCTCCTTGTTCGGACCTTCCGAGAGACAGAAGACCTTACCGCTTACGGGATCGCCCCACCAGCGCTTGAAGTGCACTCCTTCGGTCGCCTCGATCTCGATGTCCTTCTGGTGGGCTGCGTCCACTTGCTCCTTGGTAACGCCGAAGAACCCTTCGTGGACGTCCATGAATTCAGGCAACTGCTGACCTCCCTTTATCTCTGCCGGAAACGACAGCGGCAAGACGCCGCGCCGCGCGAGCTTACCGCACTGCGTAGTTAGCGGCGCCGCCCCAGTCGATGACCACCACAGGCTCGTTGCCCACCACCCAGGCGTCGTGCCCGGGCGGGATGACAGTGACGTCGCCGGGGCCCGACTCCATCTCGCTGCCGTCCGCCAGGACGACGCGCATGCGGCCCGACATCTGATACATGAAGTGCGGCGCCTGGCAAAGCTCCGTGCCGGCGATCGGCTTCACGTCCTTCGACCAGCGCCAGCCCACCTCGAAGGTCCCCTTTCCGACTGTGCCGCTGCCGATCTTCACCACGTCCATGTGGCCGTTCCCGAATCGACGTACCTCATCCGGTGAGTCCAGGCTCTTCTTCTCCTCGCCCGCCATGACTAGCCTCCTCCCTTGCTCCGTCGCTTAGCGCATCTCACGCTTTCTGCTGAAGGGCAACCGCATCTTTACGCCCTGCCAGGGGAGAGTCAAGCCCCTAGCCGCTCCCACCTCACACCCGACGCCCCTCCTGCGCTGCGACCTCGACGACGATGGGGTCGGCGTCCGTGCCCAAGAGGCGCCAGTCCTCGCCCGGCGCCAGGATCTTCTCAGCGGAGCGAATGCCCTTGTAGGGCAAGTTCGGGTCAACGCCCGGCGGCTCGACGCCGCCGGCCAGCTCCTTCGCCGCGTTGATGAGCAGGCGGCGCATGTAGATGATCGCCTGGTCCGTCGTGCCCAGGTGCTCCTTCGTCCGGTCGTAGATCGGCCCCATGCTCTCCGTCATCGCCTGGTCCTGGGGCAGGGCGCCGCCGGCAGCTCGCTGGAGAGAGGGCGGGCGTCCAGTAGCGGCGCAGGAGGTTGCCCATGGGCGTCCCCGGGCCGACCTCTGGTCAGGATTTCGTTATCTTCCTTAGTGAGCATGGCAGCCCCCTTCTAGCTGTCGTTGCGAGGAGCGAAGGTCGCCAGCAGCGACCGAGGCGTCAAAGGTTGCGTCGCCGTCTCCGACTGGCTCGCAATGACGCTCGTAAGCCCTTCGCAGCCGTCGCATCGCGTCATCCGCCGCCCGTCAACGCCGACCGCACGGCGCGCAGCAGCGCCGCGTCGTCGCGCGGGTCGACGGTGCGCGGGTCGAGGAGCAGGCGGTCGTGCTCGACGCGGCCGACGACGGGCGGGTCGCCCAGGCGCAGGCGTCTCGCGAGGCCGTCCACGTCGGGCGTGGCGAGCGATAACAGGCGCGTCGGCAGGCTCTCCTCCGGCAGGCTGCCGCCGCCGACCATCGAGCGCCCGTCGACGACGCGGGCGCCTTCGCCGATGGCTCGCGCCCAGCGACGCGCCCGCCGGTCGATAGCCGCGAGCGGCGTCGCGATCATGCGCCAGATGGGCACCTTCGCGACCGCCTCGCCCTTGGCGTAGTGCAGCAGGGTGGCGTTGAGGGCGGCGATGGAGGCCTTATCCATGCGCACGGCGCGCGCCAGCGGGTGGCGGCGCAGCCGCTCGATGAGCTCCCGCCGGCCGAGGACGATGCCCGCCTGCGGCCCGCCGAGGAGCTTGTCGCCGGAGAAGAGGACGAGGTCGGCGCCGGCGCGCAAGCTCTCCTGCGGCGTCGGCTCCGGCGCCAGGCCGTAGACGCGCGTGTCCAGCAGGCAGCCGGAGCCCAGGTCGTCGATGAGGAAGAGGCCGCGCTCGTGCGCCAGGCGGGCGAGGTCGGCTAGCGGCGTCGACTCGGCGAAGCCGCTGACGCGGAAGTTGCTGGTGTGGACGCGCATGACAGCCGCCGTCGCCTCGCCGATGGCCGCCTCGTAGTCGCGCAGGTAGGTGCGGTTCGTCGTGCCCACCTCGACGAGGCGGGCGCCGGACTGCGCCATGACCTCCGGGACGCGGAAGCCGCCGCCGATCTCGACGAGCTGGCCGCGGGAGATGACGACCTCGTCCTTCCCAGGAAGGACCAGCGCCGTCAGCGCCAGGAGCAGCGCCGAGGCGTTGTTGTTCACGGCGATGGCCGCCTCGGCGCCGGTGACGCGCCGCAGCAGCCCTTCTATGTGCTCGTGGCGGCTGCCGCGCTCGCCGGCGGCGAGGTCGAACTCGAGGTTGCTGTAGCCGTGGCTCACGGCCGCCATCGCGGCGATCGCCTCGTCCGACAGCGGCGCGCGGCCGAGGTTGGTGTGAATGATTACGCCCGTGGCGTTGATGAGGGGCCGCAGGCTGGGGCGCAGCGCGGCGTAGGCGCGGGCGGCCGCCGCGTCGGCGATGGCCTCCAACGTCTCGTTGCCGTCCGAGCCTCGTCCTTCGACAAGCTCAGGGCGAACGGTGCTTGAGTCCGCTCGTGGTGAGCCTGTCGAACCACGAGGGCCCTCAGTTCGGGTGATTGCCTCGCGGCGCGCCGCCAGCTCGTCGCGTACGGCGTCCGTGACGGCCTCGATGCCCAGCTCGGACGCGGCGCGGCGCAGGCGCTCGTCGGCCAGCACGCGATCGACGGACGGCAGGCGGCGGTAGCTGTTCGTCATCGAGATGATTCTAGCAGCCGGAGGTACAGGAGGCGGAGCCTCCTGACGGGTGGCATGGGGGGTGTCCCCCCACGCTCCTCTTCATCCAAGCGCGGAGCAGACTGCCAAGGATGCGAAGCGCCTGGCCGCGTAGGGCGCTGGCGGGAGTGCGAGGGAGTCGAACCCTCCCATCCTTCCGAGGGAAGGACGCAACGATTTTGAAGACCGCGAGCAGCACCGGCCGCCACCCACTCCCGGTTCGAGTTTACAGTTATCAGTCGTCAGTCGTCAGTCGTCAG
>DATBWN010000081.1:0-8446 GCA_036514755.1 Dehalococcoidia bacterium
ATGCGCACCGACGACCGCCTCACCTTCGTCGGCGACGGCTCGATCTGCGACTTCATGGACCTCGTCGTCGACGAAGCGCGGCGGGACGAGGGCTACGCCGCTCTCTGGCGCCAGATCTGCGCCGAGGAGTGGTCGGAGCTGGACCTCTGGGGCCTCATGGCCGCCTCGCCCACGCGCGCCGTCGTCGCCGACCTTGCCCGCGGCGCCGGCTACGAGGTCGAGGAGGAGGTCGAGGCCGTGGCGCCGCGCCTGGCGCTGCCGGCGACCTGGGACGGCTACCTCGCGTCGCTAAGCAAGAAGGACCGGCACGAGCTGCGGCGCAAGATCCGCCGCCTCTTCGAGAGCGGCGGCGCCGTCGAGCTCGAGGTCCTCAGCGAGCAGCGCGACGTCGCCGCCGCCATGGACACCTTCCTCGAGCTGCACACACGCAGCCGTCAGGACAAGACCGACTTCATGACGGAGGAGATGGCCGTCTTCTTCCGGCGCATGGCCTCCGCCCTCGCCGCCGAAGGGCTGGTCCGCCTCTTCCTGCTGCGGATCAACGCCCGGCCGGCCGCCGCCGTCCTCTGCTTCGACGCCGGCAGCTACCTCTACATGTACAACTCCGGCTACGACCCGGCCTTCGCCGGCCTCTCCGTCGGCCTCGTCTCCAAGGCGCTCTGTCTGCGCTGGGCGATCGAGAACGGCAAGAAAGGGCTGGACTTCCTGCGCGGAGACGAGCCCTACAAGTACGACTTCGGGGCGAAGGATCAGCAGATCTACCGCCTGCGCGTGAGGCGCTAGCCGTGCAGCACCGTACGGAGCCTCCTGAAGGGCTGCGCGTCGCCGTCATCAGCGCCCACACGTCGCCGCTGGCGCGGCCGGGCGGCAACAAGACGGGCGGCCTCAACGTCTACGTGCGCGAGCTGGCGCTGCAGCTCGTCGCGCGCGGCTGCCGCGTCGACATCTTCAGCCGCGCCGCGAGCCCCGGCACGCCGCAGGTGACTGAGCTTGCGCCCGGCCTGCGCGTCATCCACCTGCGCGCCGGCCCGGCCCGCCATCTGGCGCCGGAGAGCGTCTACAAGCACCTCGGCGCCTTCGAGCGAGCGCTCATTGATTTCGTGAACGCCGACCCTTCGGACGGCGGCCGGTACGACCTGATCCACAGCCACTACTGGCTCTCCGGCCTCGTCGGCGAGCGGCTGAAGGTCGCCTGGGGCGTGCCGCACCTGACGATGTTCCACACCCTGGGCGAGATCAAGAACCGCGCCAGCCTCTCCGAGCACGAGACGGAGCTGCGCATCCGCTGCGAGCAGCAGGTCATCGCCGGCGTGGAGCGCGTCGTCTGCGCCACGGAGCAGGAGCGCGCCCTGATCCGTCAGCTCTACGGCGCCGACGCGGCGAAGGTGACGGTCATCCCCCTTGGCGTCGACCTTGACCGCTTCCGCCCCGCCGACAAGGAGTCGGCTCGCGCGGCGCTGGGGCTCAAGGACGAGCGCATCGTCCTCTTCGTCGGCCGCCTCGAGCCGCTCAAGGGCGTCGACATCCTCATCGACGCCGCCGCCATGCTGGAGAGCGACGTCGACTGCAGCGTCCTCATCGTCGGCGGCGACGAGAGCGCCAGCGCCCAGGTGGCGCGGCTGCAGGAGCAGGCGCGCCGGCGCGGCATCGAGCACCGCGTCGCCTTCGCCGGCGCCGTCGACCACGAGCTGCTGCCCCTCTACTACAACGCCGCCGACGTCTGCGTCGTCCCCTCCCACTACGAGAGCTTCGGCCTCGTCGCCATCGAGGCGATGGCCTCCGGCGTGCCGGTCGTCGCCTCGCGCGTCGGCGGCCTCGCCGGCACGGTGAAGGACGGCGAGACCGGCTACCTCGTCCCCTGGCTCTGCCCGGAGCCTTTCGCCGAGCGCATCGACCTGCTGCTGGAAAACGATTCGCTGCGCCGCAACCTGGGCGAGGCGGCGCGCGAGGCCGTCTCCCGCTACCGCTGGGAGAACGTCGCCGAAGCCGTCCTCCAGCTCTACAACGACCTCGTGGGCCGGCCGCAACTCCTGCCCACCGGAACGACGAGCTAGCCCAAGAAGCGCTTAGGACCGCCGGACAACTAGTCCATCATCTTCGCGAGACTCAATGGGCAATACCGGTCAGAGTGGACAGCACGCCGAATAGGATCGAACCACCAACCGCCATCGCCATGACCACTACTCGGCCAGTCCGTCCGAACTCGGAACCTTGCCAGACGGCCCAGGCCAGGGTCCCAAGAACCGCTGCGATAAGAGACCCGTCACCGCGACAACGATATAGGCGGCGTCACTGTTGTCCGCGTTCTCGTCAAGTGTCTGTCGGCCCACCATAGCAGCGAAGGCGACGAATAGGATTGATGCCGAGGCGAATAGAATCGCAAGGATTGTCTCAATAGTCCTTCTCACGAAACGATGCTCCGCGGTTGCGCAGACACGTTCGGCGGCATCGCTCTAGAGACCAATCCGTGCAATCGACTGGGACGGCAGCCTCTATTTCTGAGGCGATCCCTTTGCCGCCACTGCAGCCTTTTTCGCGTCTTTTTGCTTCTTGGCCTTCTTTACGTTCTTGGGACTCTTTTCGCCCATAGCTCTGATCTCCTGTTTGATGAATGGTTAGATGTTACCAGAACAGGCTCACGCGGGCCGTCGACGCCGTCCGCCACTCGGGGAAAACGGTCAAGGAGGTGTCGCGGTTCTTGGACCACAGTAGCCTCGCGGCGGACGACGACGTACCCGCGGCGCCGGTCAGAGTGGCGGAGGCGTCAACGTACTCTCGGAGTTGAGGAAGATCGCTGAGGGCATTCGAACGAGGTAAGTCCCTCCTGTGGCGGACAAAGACCGCGCTCGCTAAGCTGTTGTTAACTTCTATGAGCCTCCAGCTCCCCTTCCCCTTCCCCTTCCTCAACCGCAACGGCCGCAGCGGTCGCGGCGCGCCCGGCGGCGGCTTCTTCCCCGGCGAGGCGCCGCGCAAGCTGCCGCCCCTCGGCCACGACGGCCCCAAGACGCTCATGGCGATCATGGCCCACCCGGACGACATCGACTTCGGCTCGGCGGGCAGCGTCGCCCGCTGGTGCAGCGAGGGCTGGACCGTCTACTACGTCCTCGCTACCAGCGGCGACAAGGGCACGCACGACGCGAAGCTAAGCCCGCAGGAGTTGGCCGCCATCCGGGAAGAGGAGCAGCGCGCCGCCGCCCGCGTCCTCGGCGTCAAGGAGGTCATCTTCCTCGGCTACCCGGACGGCTTCCTCCAGGCGACCCCAGAGCTGCGCGGCGAGATCGTCCGCCTCTTCCGGACCTACAAGCCGGACGTCGTCCTCACCTGGGACGGCTTCCGGCCCGCCTTCAACCACTTCGACCACCGCAACATCGGCATCGCCGTGCGCGACGCCGTCTTCCCCGCCGTGCGCGACCACCTCTACTACCCGGAGCACGGCGCCGAGGGGCTGGAGCCAGCCTTTCGCGTCAACGACATGCTCCTCGTCGGCTCCGACGCCCCGGACTACTTCGTCGACATCAGCGGCTTCATCGAAATGAAGGTGGACGCTATCCTGTGTCATGCCAGCCAGGTGCAGTCGCGTGACCGGGACGAGATGCTCAAGCGCATGCGCCAGCAGGGCCGCCGCCGCTTCCGCGGAAGGGGCCTCGTCGAGAGCTTCCGGCGCGTGCGCATCGGCCGGCCGCAGCAGTCGCCCACGCCGGAGCATCCCCAGGCCGGCGCTTCGGTAGCGGCGTCTGACGGGGGTACAGGGGGCAACGCCCCCTGACGGGGGAGCGCGAGGGGTGTCCCCTCGCACCCCTCTACTGACTAGCCGGCGGAGCAGCGCGAGAGCGATGCGAAGCCGAGAGGGGATGCACCAATCGAAGAGCTAGCCTACTACGCCTTCCTTACCGGCTTCGTCGTCAGCGCCGTCGCCGCCGGCGCCTACGTCCTGACGGCTGTCGGCAGCTGGACGACGTACCGGCAGGCGGCGACAAACGCCGGCACGATCAGCCTGCCGGTCGCCGTCAGCCTGCCCGCCGGCGCCGAGGTCGCGGGCCGGGCCGCGCACTACCTGGGCCTCGCCCTCCTCACCGCCTCGGTCGTCAGCCGTGCCATCGCCGTCGAGCGGCCGCCTCTGGGCAACCTCTGGGAGTACACGGTCGCCCTCGCCTGGGGCATCGTCCTCTTCACCGCCGTCTTCGAGCGCGCCTTCCGCGAGCGCGCTATCGGCCTCGTCATGCTGCCGGGCGCCGTCGCCATGATGGCCGTCGCGCTGCTGTTCTTCCCGCCAGACGTCACGCCGCTCGTCCCGGCGCTGCAGGCGAACCGCATCCTGGGCCTGCACGTAACGACGATGATGCTCGCCTATAGCGCCCTCTCGATCTCCTTCGGCGCGTCGCTGCTCCACCTCGCGCAGGCCGGCGCCAGCGGCAGGCGATTCCCGCGTCTGCCAGAAGCGGAGACGCTGGGCGAGATCGCCTACTGGTCCGTGCTCGTGGGCTTCCCGCTGCTCACCCTCGGCATCGCCCTCGGCGCCTACTGGGCGAACTCGGCCTGGGGGCGCTACTGGGGCTGGGACCCGAAGGAGACATCGGCGCTGCTGACCTGGTTCATCTACGCTGGCTACCTGCACGCCCGCGGCCTGCGCGGCTGGGAGGGCAAGCGCGCTGCCTGGCTGCTCGTCGTCGCCTTCGCCGCCGTGCTCTTCACCTACTTCGCCGTCAACTTCCTCATCTCGGGTCTGCACAGCTATTCCGGCGTTTAGCGTCAGGCGACTCCTTTCCTACGCCGGCGGCGGCCTCGCCGTCGCCGCCATCGTCTGGCTGGCCGCGACCTGCAGCAGCAACGACCCCACGAGCGCCTGCCCGACGCCCGTCCCCGGCTCGCGACAGGCGCTGCTGCTGGACCAGGCGCGCTCCCAGGCCGCCTTCGGCCTCCTCTACCCCTGTCGGCTGCCTGCGGGCAACAGGCTCGTCTCGATGGCCGTGACCGGCCAGCCGGGCCGTCAGCAGGCCGAGCTCGTATTCGACGGCCCCTTCGACCTGACGCTGCGTCAGTCGCAGTACCCGCCCGCCGTCGCCGCCGACCCGGCCGGCGCCTCGCACAGCGAGGTCGCCCTCTTCCCGAACGTGCGCGCCACCCTTATCGAGGTCAACGACGGGACGAGCCGCGCCCTCTACCACCTTCTCTGGGATCAGAACGGCGTCTACTACGAGCTGCAGGCGCTCGGGCCGCCGCAGCAGCGGCGCACCGTCCTCGAAATCGCCCGCTCCCTGCAGTAGCCCACTTAGCGTGGGGGCATCCTGGCGCGGAGCTTTCGGACGCCGGCGCCGCTGGAGTAACCGCCCCAAGCAGAGCGAGGTCATCGCTTCGCGTTGGAACGACGGGCTAGCCCGATAGCGCCTCTATCAGCAGCCGCACGGCGACCGCGGCGAGCGCCAGCGCCAGCAGCCGCACGATGACCAGGCTTCCGAGGCGCAAGGAGAGGCGAGCGCCCACCTGCGCCCCGATGAGCACGCCGGCCGCCAGCGCGCCGGTGCGCGCATAGCCGCCCTCGAGGTCGCCGGCGAGGACGTGGACAAGCGTGCCGGTCAGCGCCGTGACGGTCAGGACGTAGTGGGAGGTAGCCGTCGCGACGTGCGCCGGAAAGCGCAGCAGCTGCACCATCGCCGGCACGTGAATAATGCCGCCGCCGATGCCCAGAAGGCTGGACAAGAAGCCCACCATCAGGCTGAGGACGACGCCCAAAGGCAGGCTGTAGGAGTAAACGTAGGTGTCGCCGAGCGCGTCCGTGATCCGGCGCGTCACCTCACCCCGGCGGTAGCGTCGCTGGACGACGCGCCCGCTGGGCCCGAGGAGGAGAAAGGCGGCGGCCAGCAGCAGCACCAGCGCGAAGACGCCGTCGAAGAGGCGCCGCGCGAACAGGCTAACGGCGAAGGCGCCGGCCAGGGCGCCGGGCACCGTCGCCAGCGCGAAGGCGTTCGCCGCCAGATAGTCGACGCGCCGCTGGCGGACGTAGGCCGCCGTACCGGAAAGCGCGTTGAAAAAGACGACGGCCAGCGAGATGCTCGTCACCAGCTCCGGCGGGTCGCCCGGGTAGAGGAGGAGCAGCACCGGCACGAGCACGAAGCCGCCGCCGGCGCCGATCATCGTCCCGTAGGCGCCGACGGCGACGCCGAGGAGGATCAGGCCGGGCCAGACGAGGGCATCGGGCAAGGGGCGCTCCTCCGGGCAGCATCGCAAAGTTGACCCCTACGCTCAACAATGCGGTGCTATCATCGAGGACGCTCCTGGGCCTGAGCGCGGCGGCATCGTCGGGCGGTCTCTGATGCCGACCCACGACGAGAGCCGTCGCCCTCGCGCGAGGACAAAAGAGTGACCGTCGTCGACATTCACGCGCACGTCTTCCCGCCCGAGGTGGTCGCCGACCGCGCCCGCTTCGTCGCGGCCGACGCCGCCTTCGCCGAGCTCTACGCCAGCCCGAAAGCGAGGCTGGCGACGGCGGAAGACCTCCGCGCCGGCATGGACGCGGCCGGCGTCGACGTCTCAGTCGCCGTCGGCTTCGCCTGGTCGGACCCAGAGCTCTGCCGGCACCACAACGACTATCTCCTTGAAGCCGCTGACCGCAGCGGCGGTCGCGTCCTCGCATTCCCGACCCTGCCGCTCGCCGCCGGCGACGCGGCCATCGCGGCGGAGGCGCGGCGCTGCGCCGCCGCCGGCGCCCGCGGCTTCGGCGAGCTCCGTCCTGAGCCCGTCGAAGGGCTCCGTCCTGAGAACCTCGGCTTCGACCTCGCCGGCGAGCCCGGCCGGCGTCTCGGGCGCCTGGCGCGCGAGCTGGGCCTGCCGCTCCTCTTTCACGCCTCGGAGCCGGTGGGCCACGCCTACGCCGGCAAGCAGGGGCTTCGGCTGGAGTCCCTCTACGGCTTCATCCGCGCCAACCCGGGCACGCAGGTCATCGCCGCGCACTGGGGCGGCGGCCTGCCCTTCTACGCCCTCATGCCCGAGGTGAAGGAGGCGCTGGCAGACGTCTACTTCGACACGGCGGCCTCCAGCTTCCTCTACGAGCCGGCCGTCTACCGCCTCGCCTGCGAGGCCGCCGGCGCGGAGCATATCCTCTTCGGCAGCGACTTCCCCCTGCTCTCCCAGGCGCGCAGCCGCCAGCGCGTCGAGGAGGCCGTGGCCGACCCCGTCGCGCGCGACCTCATCCTCGGCGGCAGCGCCCGCCGCCTCCTGGGACTCGAATGACCGAGAGTGCGCAAGACCCTCTCCCTGAGGGAGAGGGCAGGGTGAGGGCCGGCCCCACGCTGCGCCTCTTCGTCGCCATCGAGCTGCCGGAGGCGTGGCTGGCGGCGCTGGCGCAGCTGCAAGAGGAGATGCGCCGCGCCCTCGCCGCTGACCTTTCCTCGAAGGACGCGCGCGTGCGCTGGGTGCGGCCGGAGGCCATCCACCTGACCCTCAAGTTCCTCGGCGACGTGGAAGAAGGGAAGCTGGAGAGCATCAGGCGGGCCCTGGCGAGCGCCGTGCCCGAGCGTCCCGGCGTCAAGCTCGCCCTCGGGCGCGCCGGCTCCTTCCGCGACCGCCGGGCGCCGCGCGTCATCTGGGCGTCGCTCGAAGGCGACGACCGTCTGCGTCGGCTGGCGGAACGGATCGAGACCTCGCTGGCGGCCGCCGGCTTCCCGCGCGACCGGCGCTCCTTCGCGCCCCACCTGACGCTCGCTCGCCTGCCGGAGGAGCTGACGCCGCCGGTGCGCGAGCGCGTGGCCGAGATAACGACGGCCTGCCCGCTATCGGACGTGGCCCCGTTCGAGGTCGAGCGCGTCAGCCTCATCCGCAGCCACCTCGGCCCCGGCGGCGCCATATACGAGCGCCTTGGCGCCTGGCCGGCTTGACTTTACAGGCCTGCCTGCGCGCGCTATGATCTCTCGGCACAGCAGAGAACCCGACTGAGGTCATCGCGCCTCAGTCTCTTTCATTTTCAAGCGTCGGCAACGCCGCAGCAGAGGCAAGACCGGGAGAACACGATGGCCGAGAAGGCTGTACCAATGACCAAAGAGGGCATCGAGCGCCTGGAGAAGGAGCTGGAGCACCTCCGCACCGTCCGCCGGCCGGAGGTCGCCGAGCGCATCCACGCGGCGAAGGAGCTAGCGAGCGCCCAGAACAACGCCGAGTACGAGGAGGCGAAGAACGAGCAGGCCTTCGTCGAAGGGCGGATCATCACCCTGGAGCGCCTGCTGCAGAACGCCTCCGTCATCGACGAGGAAGCGGCGCACCACGCCAACCGCGTTCAGATCGGCGCCAAGGTCAGCGTCACCTCCGGCGACGGCAAGAGCACGGAGTACACCATCGTCGGGCCGGCGGAAGCACGACCGACCGACGGCCTGATCAGCAACGAATCTCCCGTCGGCCGCGCCCTCCTGGGCAAGCGCGTCGGCGACGAGGTCCAGGTCCAGGCGCCGCGCGGCCT
>DATBWN010000082.1:0-6207 GCA_036514755.1 Dehalococcoidia bacterium
GAGGCCGGCCTCGCCGAAGGCGACGCGGGCAACGCCTCGTGGCTGCTTTGGCTCGCGGGGGCAGGTGGTCTCGCGGTTCTGGCCGCGGGCGCCGGGCTCACTCTGAGGCACCACCGGGCGTAACGGTTTCGCGAACGCTGAGGAGCGAGGGCCGCGGCCCTCGCTCCTTCGCTTCGCGCTCAGGCGGCCTTGGTGACCGGCACCTCGTCGACGATCGCGTGCCAGCTGCGGCCGGTCGCTCTCGCGTAGTAGAGGGCGATGTCGGCCAGGCTCATCAGCTGCGACGCCTGGCAGTCGGAACGGCTGCTGAAGCCGACGCCGACGATGGTGGCGATGTACTTCTGCCGGCCGGCCAGCAGCGGGTCCGCGCGGAGGTTGTCGACGACTTGGTCGACGATGTGCTCGACGTCGCTGATCGGGAGGTTGCGCAGGAGGACGGCGAACTCCCGGTCGCGTAGATGGCCCACCAGGTGCTCGCCGGGGATCCACGCCCGCAGTACGCGGCCGAGGTCGTGCTGCAGCTGTCGGTCGGCCGGGACGTTGGGCTCGGTCAGGCCCTGCGTGTTGCTGAAGTCGAGTATGACGAGGGCGGTGGGCTGCCTGCGGCGCGCCCGGGCGAGGGAGCGGCCGACCTCGGCGATGACGGCGGCGCGCGCCGGCAGGTTCGTCAGCGGGTCGAATGTGGGGCCGGAGCGGTCAAAGCCGTTCGACAGCCTGAGGACGGAATCGAAGAAGTCTGCTACGTGGGCCTTGATGTTCCGGAGGTCGAGCAACGGTCATCCCTCCTCCGCGCTGGGTGGCTCTCCTTGCAGTGATGTTCGCCCACATCGGCCGGAAGTTGATACCCAGCGTAGGCCATCGGGCCTACTCCGCCTTACTCAGGGGTCCTCCGCTGGGTTGTAGGGCGCAATGGAGGGCCCGCCCTCCCAGTCGGCGACGTAGACGGCGCGGCCGGGGAAGGCGGCGACGATCTCGGCGTTGCGGCCCGTGATATAGCGCGCCCAGACGACGTCGCCGTCGAAGGCGACGGAGTTCTCGAGAAAGACGGTGCCGTAGCAGGCGAGGCTCTGGAAGAAGCCGCACGGCTGCACGAGGACGAGAGCGTTCTCGAGATCTAGCTCCCTCCCGAGCTTGACGAGGCGGTCGTCGATGTCGAAGAAGTCGCGCACGTCCGCGAGCTCGGCCTGCACCTGGGGCACGTCCGCCTCCAGCCACGTCTTGTTCCAGCCGAAAAGCCAGCCGCCCGTCCCGGCCACGACCAGGTAGGCGACGAAGGCGTAAACGACGAGGAGGCCCGCCCAGCGCGCCGGCCGGAGGTCGCGCAGGAGGCGGCCCCGCACCTGCGCCGCGGCGTCGCCAATGAGGCGCGCGGCGCACTCGGCGCCTCGCGCCGTGAGCAGGATGAGGAAGGGCATAGCCTGGTACCAGTAGCGCGGGCCTTCGTAGAGGCCGCTCCAGCGGTAGAAAACGTAGACGCCGGCCACGAGCAGAGCGCAGGCCAAACAGAAGTAGTCCCAGCGGTTGCGCGTGCCGAGGACGAAGGGCAGCAGCACGAAGGCGAGCCCGACCCAGGCCGGCCAGGCGTTGAAGACCAGGAGCAGCGACATGAGCAGGGCCTGCACGTTGCGCAGCCCGACGTCCAGCGTGAACTCGGAGTCGAAGCCGAGGACGTTGTCGGCGCCGGTGTCGCGCGTGTAGGGCGCGGTCAGCGGGTCGCCGGTGGCGGCGGCGTTGTAGCCGAGCATCGCCAGGGCCATGAGCCCGCCGCCGGCGAGGAAAGCGCCGAGGTAGCGGAGCGCAGTCCCGCGCCCCTCTTTCGGCGCCAGGTAGCCGCCGAGAACGGCTGCGAAGGGCGGGATTAGCATCGCCGTCTCGACCGTGCGAGTGTTCAGCGCCAGGCCGAAGAAGAGGCCGGAGAGCGCGCCGTAGAGAAGCGGCCTCTCGCGCTGGAGGAGGAAGAGGAGGGAGAGCAGGACGTAGAGCGTCCAGGTGTTGTGCGACATGAAGTTGCTCGCCTGCATGAGGAAGAAGGGCGAGGCGATGAGGAGGACGGCGGCTACAGCCCCCGTGCGCGCGTCGTAGAGGCGCCGGCCGACGAGGTAGATGAGCCCTACGCAGCCCGCGCCGACGAGCGGCGGCACGAGCCAGGTGACGCCCAGCAGCGCGCCGGGCGCCAGGATGAGCGGGTGGCCGAAGGGATAGACGCTCGACCAGCGGTCGCCGTTCTCGTAGAGGAAGTTGGGGAGCCAGAAGTAGAAGGCCTCCCGGACGGGCGGGACGGCGCCCGTGATCTGGCCGGCGGCGAAGAGCTTTGCCTGGAAGACGTAGCTGTCCTCGTCAGGGAGATGGGGCACGCGGTCGTAGTACTCCGAGATTATGTGCAGTGTGCCGCCAAAGGCAACGATTGCGGCCACGACGACAAGCGCCGGCCAGGCGTAAGGGCGGAGCTTCGACGCGAGCGCGGACACGGGCCCGAAGGCCGGCAGCCGCAGCCACCGCGAGAGGACGGCTTGCAGGAGCGCCAGCGCCAGCGCGGCCACGGCGCCGGTCGCGACGCCCAGCAGCGGCAGCGGGTAGGCGCCAACGGCCATCGCACCGAGGGACCTGAGGATTTCCGGCTTCCGGGTGTGGAGGAAGCCGCCAAACTCGGTGCCCGTCCACTCCCCGCTTTCGTCGAAGGCCTCCAGGTAGTTGGGGAAGTCGCGGATGAGGTTGAAGCCGTAGGCGACGCGGCCGGCGCCCTGGCGCCGCGCCTCAAGGCCGCCCGCCATGGCGTTACGATAGGTCACCGTCACGACGTAGTCGCTCCAGCCCGGGCCCCTGAGCTGCAGAACGTTCGCAACGCCCTTCTCCCTCGCGACCAGGACGCCGTCCTGGACCTGGAACGCGCCGGAGACTACCTGCCAGCGTTCCTCTTCGAGGAAGTAGAAGTCGTCGCGGAAGATCTCGCGGCCGGCCGGGTCCGTGACGACGACGGAGTCGATGCCCTGGGGGTCGGGCAGGGTGGGCACACCGGCGAGGAGGCCCAGGGCGATGGCGCCCCGCGCCGGCGCGTCGAGCTTGGCGCGATCCGGCGCGGCCGGGCCCGGCTTCGGGATCATCTGGCTGCCGTCGACGAAGACGCGGTAGCTGCCGCCGATGGCCTCGATCTGCACCGTCGTCGTCTGGCCGCCGGCGCTCCAGAGGCGCGTCGCCGCCAGCAGGAGGTTGACGACGAGCGCGAGGAGCGCGCCGGACGCGAGAGCGCGGCGGATCACCCCGGCCAGGTCAGCCTCCCCTGCTCTGCGACGGCTTCGGCGAGATCGATCTTCGCGCTCCTGACGCACTAAACGTAGCAGAGACGGGCTGAGCCATCGACCGTGGCGAGGCGGGCCGTCGTGCCGTAGAATCGGCGTGCCTGCGGCGCAGAGTCCATTGCAGAAACGGAGCCGACCGCCATGACCACCACGTCAACCCTCCGGCCGCGGCAGCGGCCGCCGATCTCGGCGCGGGACCTCTCATCCATGCAGAACGAGCGGACGAAGGCGATGCGGGACGCCGGCGAGGCCGCGGTCGTCGAGGCGTTCAAGGGCGTCACCGACGACGGGAAGGTGACGCCCGGCCTCTTCGCGCTGCGGCGCACGGGCGTCTCGACGCAGCCGATCAAGGCCGCGGCGGAGGCCTTCCTCGCCTGCCTGGACGAGGCCGGGCGCAACGCCGCCACATTCCGGGTGGAGAGCGACGCCTGGCGCCGCTGGAGCAACGTCCACATGTTCCTCATGCGTCACGGCGCCCTCCTGGAGAAGCTGCGCGACGACCAGCGCGAGAAGGGCCTGGAGCTGCTGCGCCAGACGCTAAGCCCGGCCGGCTACGAGACGGCGCGCGGGATCATGAAGCTCAACGAGACGCTGCGCGAGCTGACGGGCAGCCACCTGGAGTACGGCGACTGGCTCTACTGGGTCAGCGTCCTGGGCACGCCCTCGGAGGAGACGCCCTGGGGCTGGCAGATGGACGGGCACCACCTCATCATCAACTGCTTCGTCCTGGGCGACCAGGTCGTCGCGACGCCGATGTTCATGGGCTCGGAGCCCACGGTCGGGCCGAGCGGCAGCAAGTACGCCGGCGTCCACGTCTTCGACGAGGAGGACAGGCGAGGCCTCGCCCTCGCCCAGTCCCTGACGCCGGCGCAGAGGAGCAAGGCCGTCATCTCCGAGACGATGCCGGACGAGATCTACGCCGCCGCCTTCCGCGACAACTTCGAGATGAGACGGGAAGGCTTCTGCTTAACCGAGGCCTCGGCCGGGCAGAGGGAGCTGGCGACGCGGCTAATCGACGCCTACGTGGGGCGGCTGCGGGCCGGCCACGCGCAGGCCTGGCTGGCGGAGGCGCAGGCCCACCTGGACGAGACGTACTTCGCCTGGATCGGCGGCAGCGGCGACGGGGACGTCTTCTACTACCGCGTGCACAGCCCCGTCATCCTCATCGAGTTCGAGCACCTGCGCGGCGTGGCGCTGGCCAACGACGTGCCGACGCGCGACCACATCCACACGGTGGTGCGGACGCCCAACGGCAACGACTACGGCAAGGATCTGCTGCGCCAGCACCACCAGCGCAGCGGCCACTAGTTCAGTCGCATGAATTCGATGAGCCAGGAGCAGGGGTAGCGGGGGCGCAGCCCATGCGCGGGGGCATGGGGGTGTCCCCCATGCGCCCGCTCTCACTTGAGCGGAGTAGCGCGAGAGCGCTGCGCAGCGGCTTAGGAATCCAAACGCCCCAATCAGTGGGGCGTACTAGCCTGCGTGGCGTGCTGGGAGAGCTGCGCGCCGAGGCGGGCAGCTCGCTCGAGACGCAAGGAAGGCCGCCAATCTGCCGAGAATGAGAATGTATGGGTTGGTTCAAGCCGAAGCAGCGCGACGACGCCGAGCAGCTGCGCCAGCGTCTTCAGGCGGCCCGCGACCGCGCCGCGGCTGACCGCGGCAATCTCCGCCTGACGCTGGACGACTTCCTGGAAAAGCCTTCGGAGGAGCGCCTCCCTGCGCCCTACGAGGAGCGCATCGATGAGGCGATGGGGCTGGCCGCCGAGCCGGACCGCGCCCTCGATGGACACGAGGCCGTCGCCGAGCCGGACGGCGCCCTCGATGGACACGAGGCCGTCGCCGAGCCCGCGCCGCCTGCCAAGGAAGCCGTCGAGCCGGCGCCAGCGGACATCGCAGCCGCGGCCGCCGCGCTGGAGAAGCTGGAGCGCTACGCCGCCCTGCTGAGAGAGCAGGACGTGGAATCCCCTCCCGACGCAGAAGACGCGAAGAGCTGGAAGTAAGTCCTCGAGAGAGGCTACAGGTGTGCTTGTCTGCCGGCAGGCGCGCCAGGCCCTCACTATTCGTGCAGCGTCTGAGGTAACATCGCAGCGGCTCTCGGACCGAAGGAGGCCGCCGATGAGGGTGCAAGCCGGCCAGATGGTGGCGTTGGGCTACGGCAAGTACGTCTTGAGCGACGAGGTCGTCGCCGTTCAGCCGATCACGGAGGGCCGCGGGCCCGGGCGCAGGGCCACCGTATGGGTGCGCGGCCTCCCGGAGCCCATCGTCGCCTCCCGCTCCGAGGAGGCCATCCTCGACGACCTCGTGACGCCCGCCGACGAGGCGGCGCGGCTGCGCCAGCAGCGCAGCATCCTCCAGCAGGCCATCAAGACGCTGGACGCCATCCCGCCCGTCCTCCGGCGCGTCCTTCGCGAGGAGAACGGCGTCGACCTCGACGCCCTGGCGAGCGAGATCCGCCGCGTCCTGGGCTAGCCGACGGCTCAGGCCTTCTGCGCCAGCTTCTCCTGGAGGTAGCGGTAGATGGCGTCGAGCGTCGCCAGACGGGGGTAGTCCGCCTCCGGGATGTCGACGCCCAGCTGCTCGTCGACGCCGATGAGGAAGTTGAGGAAGTCCATCGAGTCGATGTCCATCTGGTCGCGCAGGCGGACGTCGGGCCTGAGGGCGTGGACGTCGACCTCCGGCGCCAGCTCGGCGAGGATGGCGAGCACCTTCTCCCGCACCGCGTCCTCGCTCATAGGCTTTCGGGCTCCTGCAGCAGCCGCTCGACCTCGGCCAGGTAGACGCTGCCGCGGTAGCCGTCCAGGGCGCGGTGGTCGGCGGCGAGCGAGGCGTGGATGACTTTGCGCAGTTCGGGGCGCCCTTCGACGACCCAGGGCCGCTCCGTCAGCCTGCCGAAGCCGACGAGGGCGACCTG
>DATBWN010000083.1:0-2429 GCA_036514755.1 Dehalococcoidia bacterium
CGCCTGGTGGAGATGGCGGGCGAGTACCTGGACCGCCGGACGCGTCGCACCGGGCTGCTGGACGAGGCGCTGGAGATCGGCGGCGAGTACGGCCGTGTGCTCATCGAGGCGGACCTGCCGCTGGCTGGCGCCATCGGCGCCTACATCGGCTTCCGCAAGACAGTGGACGAGACGACGCGCGAGGCCGCCTTGCGCGAGTCGCTGCCCATGGAGGAGGCGCTGGACGCCTGCGGCCATGTCCACGCGCTCGGCGACCAGGTTCTGCTGGGCATGACCGCCGCCTACGAGGCGGCGTCGACAGGGAACGCAGGCGCGCTAGCGGAGACCTTGGAGTAGGGTTGGTATCCATGGCGAAGAAGCAGAAGCCGCGGCGCCGAAAGCTCGACTACTTCGAGGCGCAGGACAAGGTCATGCACCTGGCCAACCTCTACCGCACGGACGTGGGGGGCTCCTACCGGGCGCGCACCATCGCCGCGCGCACGCATGCCGAGCTGGACGACACGGCGCCGCCGGAGCCGGACGCCGAGCTGGAGGACTCGGAGCTGAGCGACGTGGAGCAACGGGCGGCCATCGCCCGCGAGCGGATGCGGCGGGAAGGCCGCCTCTGATGCACGTCTCCGTCACGGGCGTCAGCCACCACGAGACGCCGGTCGAGCTGCGCGAGCGCCTGGCCTTCAGTGCCGAAGAGTTGGTGCCGGCGCTGCGGCGCCTGCCGGCGGGCCTCGGCGGCGCCGCCATCCTCTCCACCTGCAACCGGACGGAGCTCTACTTCGCCGGCGACGCGGCCGCCGACCGGACGGCGGCGGTGGCGGCGCTGGCGGCGGCCCGCCCCGACTCGTCTGGGGCGCCGGAGGGCGTCGCGTTCTACCATCACAGAGGTGCCGCGGCGGTGCGCCACCTCTTTCGCGTCGCCGCCGGCGTCGAGTCGCTGGTCATCGGCGAGTCCGAGATCCTGGGCCAGGTGCGCGGCGCCTTCTCGGCGGCGACGGTGGCCGGCAGCGGCAACGCCCTGCTGGCGCGGCTCTTCCACACCGCCCTGCGCGTCGGCCGGCGCGCCCGCAGCGAGACGGAGATCGGCGCCCACGGGCTCTCAGTCAGCGCCCTGGCTGTCTCCCTCAGCCGGCGGCTGCTGGGCGACCTGCGGCGCAAGACGGTGCTCGTCGTCGGCGCCGGCGAGGCGGGCCAGCGCGCGGCCGCCGCCCTCGTGCAGGCCGGCGCCGGCCGGCTGCTGGTCACGACGCGTCGCTCCGGCCTGGCGGATGAGATCGCGCGCGACCTCAGCGGCGTCGTGGTGCCCTTCACCGACCTTCCAGGCGCCCTGCGGGAGGCCGACGTCGTCATCACCTCGACGGCGGCGCCGGGGGCGATCATCAGCGTACAGGAGGTCGCCGCGGCCGTGAGCGCGCGGCCGAAGCGCCAGCTGGTCATCGTCGACATCGCCGTGCCGCGCGACGTGGAGGCGGCCGCCCGCGAGGTGCCCGGCGTCCACCTCTTCGACATCGACGACCTGCAGGCGGCAGCAGAGACGAACCTGGCGGCTCGCGGCCGCGAGGTCGTCGCCGTTGAGGCCATCGTCGAGGAGGAGGTGGCGCGCTTTCAGGCCTGGCTGGCCGGCCGACGCGTCGTGCCGACGATCGCGGCGCTGCGCCGGCGCGCCGAGGCCACGCGCCGCGCCGAAGTCGAGCGCACGCTCGCCCGCCTCGGCCACGTGGACGCGGCGGACCGGCGCCGCATCGAGGCGATGAGCCGCGCGCTGGTCAAACGCCTGCTGCACGCCCCCGTCACGCGCCTGCGCGAGGACGGCAGCGAGCGCCACGTCGCCGCCCTGCGCGACCTCTTCGAGCTGGACGAGAGTAACAAGTAGCAGGTAACAAGTAACAAGAACCATCTCGGCTCTGTCTTGCTACTTGTTACTGGTTACTTGTTACCCTAGATCCTGATGAGATACGGCATTGCCGCCGTGGCGTTCGACTGCTACGGCACGCTTGTCGACTTCGGCGACGACTCGTTCAAGGACGCCTACGGGCTGATCTGCGCCGAGCAGGGCCTCGGCGTGGACGGCCAGGTCTTCTTCGAGAAGTGGATGGAGGTCTGGCGCCGCCTGGCGCGCGGCGGCCGCTCGGCCGATGGCGGCAGCGTCGGCGTGGCGGTGACGGCCCTCAACCGGCCGGGGCCCCTGAGCGAGGCGGAGCCTTTCCCGCCCCATCCCCGGCACCACACGCCCTCTGCCGGGCGCAGCCGCTCGCTGGACGGGCCGTTGCCGCCCTTCCGGCCCTATCGTCAGGAGTGGCCGGAGCACTTCGCCGTCTGCTTCGAGGAGCTGGGCGTCAGCGGCGACCCGCAGCTGGCCCACGGGCGTCTTGTCGAGCTGCTGGGCCAGGCGCGGGCCTTCCCGGAGTCGCGTCAGGTCGTAGAGGCTGTCGGCGGCC
>DATBWN010000084.1:0-3329 GCA_036514755.1 Dehalococcoidia bacterium
AGGTACCGCCGCTACTGGCTGGGCAACCTAGCCGCCGTCAGCGGCCAGCAGATGATGTGGGTTGCGCAGGGCTGGCTTATCTACCGGCTGACGGACTCGCCCCTCTACCTCGGCTACGCCGGCCTGGCGACGGCGGCGCCGGCCATCGTCCTCAACCTCGTCGGCGGCGTCCTCGCCGACCGCCTCGACCAGCGCCGCGTCATCTTCGCCACCCAGCTTGTCACCGCCGCGTCCGTCGCCGGCCTGGCGACCCTCACCGCCCTCGACCTCGTCCAGCCCTGGCACGTACTCGCCGTCGGGTTCGCTTCCGGCGCAACGCAGGCCTTCGGCAACCCGGCGCGCCAGTCGCTCTTCCCCCAGCTCATCGAGCGCGAGCAGCTGATGAACGCCGTCGCCCTCAACTCGATGGTCTGGCAGAGCACGCGCATCGTCGCGCCGGCGGCCGGCGGCGTCCTCGTCGGCACCGTTGGCGAGGCGGCGACGTTCTACCTCGCCGCCGCCAGCTTCTCGCTGCTCGGCTTCATCGTCATCGGCCTGCGGGTGGAGCGCGAGGTGCGCGGCCGCCGCGAGACGATGCTGCGCGACCTGGCCGTTGGTCTGGGCTTCATCCGCGAGCACTTCCTCTTCGCCTTCCTCATCGGCATGAGCTTCATCAACAGCTTCTTCGGCAACGCGTCCCAGCAGCTCATGCCAGTTTTCGCCCGCGACATCCTCGACGCCGGCCCGTCCGGGATGGGCCTGCTGATGAGCGCCGGCGGCTTCGGCGCCATCCTCGGACTCGGCGTCACGGCCGCGCTCACGGACTACGACCGCAAAGGCTACCTGCTCGTCGGCGGCGCCAGCGCCTACGGCGCTTTCCTTGTCCTCTTCGCCCTCTCGACGAGCTATCCTCTCTCGCTCTTCGCGTCTTTCTTCATGGGCGCCTTCGGCAGCGTCTACATGATCACGGTTCAGACGGCGCTGCAGCTGCGCGTCCCGGACGAGCTGCGCGGCCGCGTCATGGGCGTCTTCGGCATGACCTACAACATGGGCCCGCTGGGCGGCCTGCAGGCGGGAGCCGTGGCGGACGCCTTCAGCGCGCCGGCGGCCGTGGCCCTCTCCGGCCTGGCGATCATCGCCTTCGCCAGCAGCGCAACCCTTCGCTCCGAGGTGCGACGCCTGGAGGCGGCGTCCGCGCCCGCGCTGCGCTGAACGCGCTTGACACTGGTGTTATTCTTGCGCCGATCAGATAGGCTACGTCTCGCCCTGAGTTGGCTACTGGCAGACAAGGCAGGACGCCAAGCGCGTGCAGACTTACATACTCCAGCGACTCCTCCTGGCGATACCGACCGTGATCCTCGTCACGATCCTTACCTTCCTCTTCCTGCGCGTTTTTCTGCCGGCTAACGTCATCGACCAGATCATGGGCGAGTACGCCCGCACCGATCTGGAGCTGCGCGCCAAGCTGGAGAAGGAGCTTGGCCTGAGCAGCGGCCTGCCCAACCAGTACGCGGAGTGGCTCGGCGTTGCCTGGTTCTGGGGCGGCCCGGAAGGCGTTCTCCAGGGGAACCTCGGCGAGTCGCTGTACAACGGCAAACCGATCATGAGCGAGCTGATCCACCGTGTGCCGGTCAGCCTTGAGTTGGGCCTGTGGGGGCAGTTTTCGGCGCTCGCGCTGGCGATGCCCCTTGGCGTCTGGGCCGCGCTTCGGCAGGACCACTGGCCTGATTACGGCCTGCGTAGCCTGGCAATACTGATCAACGCCCTGCCGGGCTTCTGGGTCGCCGTCCTCCTCTTGACATTCGGCTCGTTGTGGTTCGACTGGGCGCCGCCCCTCCGCTTCGAGTACCTCTGGGACGATCCCGTTGCCCACGTCGGGATCATGCTTACGCCGGCGCTGCTGATCGGCCTGACGCCGAGCGGCGGCCTGATCCGCCTCGTGCGCACGCAGATGCTGGAGGTGCTGCGCCAGGACTACGTCCGCACCGCCTACGCGAAGGGCCTGGCCAGCCACGCGGTCCTCTACCGGCACGCGCTGCGCAACGCGCTCATCCCTGTCGTGACCGTGGTCGGTGTCGGACTGCCGAACGTCATCGCCGGCACGGTTATCTTCGAGCAAATCTTCCTGATCCCCGGCATGGGCCGCTACTTGGTAACGTCTGTCGACAACCTGGACTATCCGGTGATCCTGGGCCTTAATCTGATTTTCGCTGTGCTGCTCGTCCTAGCCGTCCTCATCGTCGACATCAGCTACGCCTTCATCGACCCGCGGATCAGGTTCTCTTAGGGGCGAGATGGCGGTTTCCGAGCTAGGCGGCGTCGTTGAGCTGGAGGGCTGGGAACGCGTTCCCGAGCAGCCACTCCCCAGCCGCGTCCTCTCCGGGATCCTCAGGTTTGCCAGGGCGAAGCCGCTCGGCGCCTTTTGCGGCTTCGTTGTCATCTTCTTCATGATCATCGGCGACCTTGTGCCGGAGACGCTCAACAAGGCCAGCTCCCTGGCCGGGCTTGGCACGCCGGCCCCTTACCTGGCGGATGTGCTCGAGAAGAACACCACCGTCGTTTACCCTTACTTCCAGGACAGCCTGCGCGACCGGCTGGAGGGCTCCAGCCTGAACCATCTCCTGGGCACCGACCCGACCGGCCGCGACCTATTCAGCCGCATCCTCTTCGGCGCCCGAACGGCCGTGATGGTCTCGTTCGGCGCCGTGTTCATCTCTCAGGCGATCGCCTCCGCCATCGGCATTGCCTCCGGCTACTACGGCGGCCTCGCGGACAAGCTGGCCTATCGCGTTGTCGACGTGTTCACGGCGTTGCCCGGCCTGGTCGTCCTGATCACGGTGCTGGGCGTCTTCGGCTCCGGACTCTGGCAGCTGATCCTGGTACTGGGTGTCTATGGCGGGCCGCTCAACTCGCGGGTCCTCCGCGGCCAGACGATCTACATCATGGCCAGCCCGTTCATAGACGCGGCGCGAGTGATGGGGGCGAGCGACCGGCGGATCATGCTGCGCTACGTCTTGCCCAACGTCTTTCCGCTGATCATCCTCGCGGCCACGGTGCAGCTCGGCTTCATCGTCCTGCTGGAGGCGACTCTGAGCTTCCTCGGCTACGGTCTGCCGGAGCCGTACCCCTCCTGGGGCCGCATGCTCAGCCTGGACGGGCGCAACTACATGCGGGCCCACCCCGGGCTCGCGATCTACCCTGGGGTCGCCATCGCCCTGCTGGTTTTCTCCTTCAACCTGTTCGGCGATGCCCTGCGCGATGTCCTTGACCCGCGTCTAAGGGGCAGTCGCTGAGGATAGGTACCTGTCGATAACGCTTGACTTTTTTCACCAAGGTGTTTAGATCGCGGC
>DATBWN010000085.1:0-21779 GCA_036514755.1 Dehalococcoidia bacterium
CTCGTCGCGGCCGTCCGGGCGCTCGGCGAGGGCCTTGTCCCGCCGACCGCCGGCTGCCGCGCCCTCGACGCCCGCCTGCCGGACATCGACCTCGTCCTCGGCGAGGCGAGGCGCGCCCGCCTGCGCACCGTCCTCGTCAACGCGCTCTCAGAGGGCTCCAACGTCTGCCTCATCATTCGTCGCCGGGAGTGACTCGCGCTCAGGAAGCGGCGGCGCGATAATGGCTACTCCGCCGGTGACTAGAGCGGCAGCCCGATGCCGCCACGCTAGTGGCATGGAATACATCGACGCCCTTCGCTACCTCTACGGCCTCGCCGACTTCGAGCGCAGCGGCCGCTTCGCCGACCGCTCCGACCTGGCGCCCGTCCGCGCCCTCCTCGCCGAGCTGGGCGACCCCCACCTCGGCCGCCTCACCGTCCACGTCGCCGGCAGCAAGGGCAAAGGCAGCGTCGCCGCCATGATCGAGTCGATGCTGCGCGCTGGCGGCCTGCGCACCGGCCTTTTCACCAGCCCCCACCTGCACCGCTTCCCGGAGCGCATCCAGGTCGACGGCGAGCCCGTCTCTGCCCAGGAGTTCGCCGAGGGGATGGGCGAGGTCGCCGCCGCCATCGAGCGCGTGCGGCAGCGCCTCCCCGGCCGCCAGCTGGTCACCTTCGACGCCCTGACGGCGCTCTGCTTCCTCCTCTTCCAGCGCCACGACGTGCAGGCGCAGGTCATCGAGGTCGGCCTCGGCGGCCTGCTCGACTCGACGAACGTCTTCGAGACGAAGGACTGCGTCGTCATCACCAACATCGGCCTCGAGCACCGCGATATCCTCGGCGACACGGTGGCCGAGATCGCGCGCCAGAAGGCGGGCATCGTCGCCGCCGGCTGCCCGACGGTCATGGCGCCCCAGCGCGAGTCCGCGGCGGAGATCATCCGCGAGGTCGCGAAGGAGAGGGGCTCGCCCCTAACAGAGGTCGCCCTCGTCTGTCACCTGCGCCGCGACAGCTACAGCTCGGAGGCGCAGAGCTTCCGCCTGCGCACGCCCGGCGGCGGCTACCAGGTCAAGCTGCCCCTCCTCGGCAAGCACCAACTCGACAACGCCGCGACGGCCATCGTCGCCGTCGAGGCGCTGGGCGCCGCCGGCGTCAAGGTGAGCGAGGAGAGCGTCAAGGCCGGCCTCGAAGGCGTGCGCTGGCCGGCGCGCATCGAGGTCATCAAGCGCCGGCCGCTCGTCGTCGTCGACGCCGCCCACACGGCCGACTCAGCCCGCCGCCTGCGTGATACCCTGAGCGAGTACCTGCACGTCGACCGGGCGACGCTGGTCGTCGGCGTCATGGGCGACAAAGACCTCGATGGCCTGGCCATGGCCATCGAGCCCGTCGCCCGCCGCGTCATCGCCGCCCGCGCCGACCACCCGCGCGCCAGCGACCCGGAGGCCGTCGCCCGCGCCTTCCGCGACCTGGGCGTCGAGGCGACCTGGGAGCGCAGCGTGCCCGACGCCGTCGACGCGGCCCTGGGCCTCTCGACGCCGTCAGACGCGGTTGTTATCCTCGGGTCGATCGCCCTCGCCGGCGAAGCCCGCGCCCACATCCTCGGCCTGGAGCGGGACCCGCCGATTGACTAACATCGTTGTCATTCTGAGCCCTTCGGCTTCGCTCAGGACAGGCTCCGCGAAGAATCTGGAGAATCAAGACACCGGCCCGTATCGCGCAATGCTATGTGTACATCATGACGAACCGGTCTGGAAGCCGCCTCGCAGAGCGGGGGTACAGGGGGCAGAGCCTCCTGACGGGGGGTTTGGGGGGTGTCCCCCCGACCCTCCTTATGAAGAGGCGGAGCAGACAAGTCCTTGCCTGGAAGGACGAAGATGCGAAGCCGGCTGGCCTAGATTCTTCGGCGGAGCCTCAGAATGACAATGGCAACCGGAGCCGTGTCATTGTGAGCGGAGCGGAGAATCTGGTGAATCATGACCACAGTCCACGTGATTCGATCGATGGCTAGCAACTACCCGGAGGGCCGCCGCGTCGTCGTCACCGGCATGGGCGCCCTGACACCCCTTGGCAACGACGTCGAAGCCTTCTGGCAGGGCTGCGTCGAGGGGCGTTCCGGCATCGACTGGATCACCCTCTTCGACAACAGCGCCTACCCGGTCAAGGTCGACGGCGAGGTGCGCGGCTTCGACCCCCAGGACTACATGGACCGCAAGGAAGCGCGACGCATGGCGCGCTTCAGCCAGCTCTCCGTCGCCGCCGCCAGAATGGCCATCGAGGACGCCGGCCTGAAGCTCGAGGGCGAGGACCGCGCGCGCATCGGCGTCTTCCTGGGCAACGGCAACGGCGGCTTCCCGGAGGACGACCAGGCCATGCGCACGATCATCGAGAAGGGCGGCAACCGCCTCGACCCCTTCTTCATGTCGAAGACGCTGCCCAACATCGCCGCCGCCCAAGTGGCGATGCAGTTCGGCCTGAAGGGCTACAACAACACAGTGACCACCGCCTGCGCCGCCAGCACGCAGGCCATCGGCGACGCGCTGGACGTCATCCGCCTCGGCCGCGCCGACGTGATGGTCGCCGGCGGCGGCGAGGCCGGCATCTGCGAGCTGGGGTTGGCCGGCTTCCACATCATGAAGGCCCTCTCCACCCGCGCCGACGACCCGAAGAAGGCGAGCCGGCCCTTCGACGCCGGCCGCGACGGCTTCGTCTGCGCCGAGGGCGCCGGCATCCTGATCCTCGAGACGCTGGCGCACGCCCAGCGCCGCGGCGCCCGCGTCCTGGCCGAGCTCGCCGGCTACGGCGCCAGCTCCGACGCCTACCACGTTGTCGCCCCCTGCGTCGACGGCGAGGGCGCCCAGCGGGCGATGCGCCTCGCCATCGAGGACGCCGGCCTGACACCGGATGACATCGACTACATCAACGCCCACGGCACCTCGACGCCGGCCAACGACGCCTCCGAGACGATAGCGATCAAGGGCGTCTTCGGCGAGCGCGCCTACCAGGTCCCCGTCAGCTCGACGAAGTCGATGATCGGCCACGCCCTCGGCGCCTCCGGCGCCATCGAGTCCATCGCCTGCCTGAAGACGATGGAGACCGGCATCATCCCGCCGACGATCAACTACGAGACACCGGACCCGGAGTGCGACCTGGACTACGTGCCGAACAAGGCGCGCCAGGTCGATAGCGTGCGGACGGTGCTGAAGAACAGCTTCGGCTTCGGCGGCCAGAACGCCTGCCTCGTCTTCAAGCGCTTCGAGCCCTAGCGCAGCGACAGGCAACAGGCAACAGGGCACGGCGTCCTCTGCCTGCTCAGGACACGCCGTCCTCGGGTGCAAGCGGGAGTGCAGAGGGCGCAGCGCCTCTGCCGGGGAGCACGAGAGCCTGCCCTGAGCTTGCCGAAGGGGGTGTCCCCTCGTAGACACGTTTCTTAGAGGCGGAGCAGACAAGCGGAGCGCAGGATGCGCAGCTATAGGCTTACCCCTTGGCAATCGCCGCTTCACCGCCGATAATTAGATCGACATGACTGTCGTTGTCGTCAGGGAGTGCTGAGCACCCGGCGTGGGCCGGGTGCTCTTGTTTTTGGAGGGCGCCCGTGAACTCAAGCGTCATCGGCAAAATCGAGAAGGCAAAGCGCTACGCCCAGGAGCGCAACCGCATGCGGTTCACCAGCCTGAGCGTCAACTTCCACGGCGAGAACGCCGACCATACCGTCAGCCTGGAAGGCGAAAAGTGGCGCTGCACCTGCGACTTCTTTGCCGGCTACGGCGTTTGCGCCCACACCATGGCTCTGGAGCGCGTCCTGGAGGGCATGCTCCCCGCCACCGCCTCGTCGCAGCTCCTCCAGCGCGCCTAGCTAGCTGGCTTCAGCCTGCTGCGCCAAACCTCACCCCCTCAGTCCCCCTCTCCGTGCACGGAGAGAGGGAAGCGGCAGCAGGGGGAGAGGTGCAGCATGCTCCCTGCCACCGCCTCGTCGCAGCTCCTCCAGCGCGCCTAGCTAGCTGGCTTCCCCGGCCAGACATCGGTCCGTCCGGCGCGGTATGCTGCGCCCTACCGCCGTCGAGTCGTCCTCGCCCGCCGCGCCTCGTAGTAGGCGACCGTCCGCCGCAGCCCCTCTTCGAGGCTTACCTGCGCCCGCCAGCCCGTCGCCGCCCGCAGCTTCGCCGCCGAGGCGTAGTAGGCGTGCACGTCGCCCGGCCTCTCGCCGCGGTCATCGATGCGCAGCGGCCGGCCGAGGATGTCGGTCACGGCCTGCAGTATCTCCTTCACCTTCACGCCCTTCTCCGTGCCGACGTTGTAGTAGCCGAGACCCTCGAGCGGCAGCGCCGCGACGTGCGCCCGCGCCAGGTCCTCGACGAAGATGAAGTCGCGCACCTGCTCGCCCTGCCAGTAGAGCGGGATCGGCTCGTCCGCCAGCGCCGCCCGGACGATGTTGGGCACGGCGTGCGTCTCCGGCTCGCAGAGCTCGTTCGGGCCGTAGGGGTTGAAGTAGCGCAGCAGCGTCGCGTCGAAGCCGTAGAGCTGGCTGTAGACAGCGACGAAGGCCTCCGCCGCCACCTTGGAGGCGCCGTAAGGGTTGGATTGCACGCCCACCGGCTCGTCCTCGCGCAGCGGCAAGCGCTTCGGCACGCCGTACACTGTGGCCGACGACGAGAAGACGATGCGGCGCACGCCGGCGCGGCGCATCGCCTCCAGCAGGCGCACCGTGTTGACGACGTTGTTCTCCGCGAACGCCACCGGCCGCTCGATGGAGGTCGGCACCGCGACGAAGGCCGCGAGGTGGATGACGACGTCGTGGCCGGCCAGCGCCGCCGCCAGACGCTGCTCCTGCTTCAGGTCGCCGCGGACGAACGCGGCCGCCGGCGGCACGAGGTCTCGCCGTCCGTTCGAGAGGTTGTCGAAGACGGTGACCTGGTGGCCGGCTTCCAGGAGGGCCCGCGAGACGTGGCTGCCGATGAAGCCGGCGCCGCCGGCGACGAAGACGCGCATCTGCGCCCATCCTAGCGCCTGCGGCGCGTCGCCGAAACCGGGCGACACTGAGGGCGGCTGCATCGGGCCTTCCCCGATGCAGCTTGCCCGCCCGCTGCATTAACCTTTCTCTGTGCCGCGGCGTTCTTATGGTTAGGAGCTCGCTCGCGCGTGAGTTCCTGACTTGCGTCGTCGTGGACGCATTTGGGAGAGAGGTCTATCATTGGCTCGTTCGCCGGTTCCTGGTAACAGGATGACGAGTTCCTTCTCCCAGGCTGATGGCGGCTCCGACTGGGAGCCGCAGCGACAGGTCGTCGAGGCCGCGCAGGCCGGCGACCTGGACGCTCTCGGCGCGCTCTACGACGCCCACATCAACCAGGTCTACCGCTACGCCCTCGCCCGCCTCGGCAACGTCCACGACGCCGAGGACGTGGCGGAGGAGATCTTCCTCAAGATGCTCGGCGGCCTGCCCAACTACCGCTGGCTCAAGGTGCCCTTCGCCGCCTGGCTCATGCGCATCGCCCGCAACGAGGTCGTCAGCTTCGCCCGGCGCAACGGCCGGCGCGCCCGCGAAGCCGACCTGCCGGAGGAGATCGTCGACCGCAACAACAACGATCCCCAGGAGGCAGCCGAGAAGGTCCTGGTGCTGGAAGACCTGCGGCACGCCGTAGGCCTCCTCTCCGACGCGCAGCGGGAGGTCATCATCCTCCGCTTCGCGGCCGGGCTCTCCGTGGCCGACACGGCCCGCTCCCTCGGCAAGCGCGAGAACAACGTCAAGGTGCTCCAGCACAAGGGCATGCAGCGCCTGCAGGCGCTGATGACGCCCAAGTACCCAGAGCTGGCGCGGAGGCAGCCGTGAGCCGGGACCGCCTGATGGAGCTGCTCGAGCAGTGCCTCCTCCAGTTCGAGGCGGGCCTCTCGCCGGAGGAGTGCCTTGCCGCCTTCCCAGAGGAGCGGGATCTGCTGGAGCCCCTCTTCCGCCAGGCGCTATCGCTGCGCGTCGCCTTCAGCGGCCTGCCCGCCGAGGGCTTCAAGCGCGCGGCGCGGGAACGCACGCTCGTCGCCGCCGGCAGGGACGTCGGCGCCGCCTTCGCCGCGGAGCCAGAACCGGGCTTCGCCGCCAGCGCCCGGCGCAGGCTGCTCAACGCCGGCGGCGCCCAGGCCCAGGAGGCGCTGCGCGCCGTGCCGCCACCGCGCCTTCCCTTCTGGGTAAACGCCCGGCGCCGCCTCCTGGAAGCTGCCGCCATGTCCGCCCGGCCGGCCGCGCGGCCCATGGCCCTCGCCTTCCGCACCGCCCTCTCGGGCAGCGTAGCCGTCCTCGCGCTGGCCCTTCTGGCGCTCGTCTACCTCACCCTCCAGAACGGCACGCCGCGGGCCGCCGCCGATGAGCTCGCCCAGATCGAGCAGGAGCTGCAGGTCGTCGAGCAGCAGGCCTCCAACGGCAAGATCTCCGTCAGCGTCATCTTCGACCTCGCGGCGCGCACCAACCAGGTCGTCGACAAGTTCAGCAGCAACCCCGCCGGCGCTCAGCCTGAGAAGCTGCAGGAGATCATCGACCGCCAGGCTGATCTGCTGGAGCAAGTCAGCCCGGAGGAAGCGCCGCAGGAGGTCGCCGAGACGAAGGAGCAGCTCGACGAGGCGGAGGCAAAGGTGACCAGCCTCGCCGCCCGCATCGAGCCGACGGCGACGGCCACGCCGACGTCCGAGCCCAGCCCGGAGCCCTCGCCGAGCCCGGCGCAGACGCCTTCGCCCACGCCCAAGCCGAAGCCGCTCGAGTCGGGCCAGGTCAGGGTCAGCGCCCTCCGGAATGACACGACCCTTGCCCTGACCTGGTACAAGGTGGAGACGACAACCCTGAGCTTCGCCATCCCCAGCACCTGGCAGGTCGCCGGCCTGACGCTGGGCAGCGGCGGCGTCGGCACCTTCACGAGCGAGTACATGCGCATCGACGGCGCCATCGGCGAAGTGAGCGTCATTCTCCTAGCCAACCTCCAGACAGGCCAGATAACCGCCATCCTGGGCGATGACCAAGTCAACGTGCGCGGCGGCGGCGCCGACGGCCAGGCTGCCACCCTCACGGACCTCATAAGCGTCGTGGGCGACGCCGGGCCCGTTCTCTTCCACATCGGCACGTCGGCGGCCATGGCCGAAACTGAGGACGAGGAAGAAGCGACCGCCACGCCCAGGCCCAGCGCCACGCCGCGGCCCAGCGCCACGCCTACTCCTGCTGAGCCCTGATCAGCCGCCGTCAAACCCCCTAAAAGTCCCGGCCGCGCCTAAACCGCGTCTCCCCAGGAGCCGATATCTAACTAGCAGGCACGTCCCGCGGGCTGCCTCTTTCGCGCGCACGTCAAGGAGGGAACCATGGTTCGAATCGTTGCGCCGGCCGACTACGACGAGGAAAAGGACAAACCCGACCAGCCCTGGGCCACCATAGTGAGCGAAGCCCTGAAGGAGTTCTTGGCCGCCATCGGCGAATCCTCCAAGCAGCTGTCCACAGCCGCCGAACGGTTCGCCGCCGGCTCCCTCCGCCTCATCGACGAGGCGAATGAGAAGGCGCAGCAGTCCGCAGCCGCCAGCAGCGAGGCCGCCGCCACCGCCAACCGCGCCTCCGAGGAAGCGACGCGCGCCGCCGAGAGCATCGCCCGTGCCGCCGAGGAGGTCGGCGAGCGCCTGCGCGAGGAGGCTCGTCAGACGCTTGAGTCCTCCCTCGCCCGCGTTGACGAGGCGCTGGAGGTCGGCGAGCGGCTCAAGATCGAGACCCAGCAGCGCGCCGACGAAATGGTCGCGCGCATCGAACGCAGCGCCGGGGCCTACGACGAAGCCGTGACGCGGGCTGAGCAGGCCGCCGCCGAAGCGCGCGAAGCCGCAAGCCGCATCGAGTCCACGGTGAACGCCTCGCAGGAAGCGGCAACGAGCGCCCAGCAAGCCGCCGCCGAGGCCCGCGAAGCCGCTAGCCGCATCGAGTTCACGGTGCACGCCTCGCAGGAGGCGGCAACGAGCGCCCAGCAGTCCGCCGCCGAGGCCCGCGAAGCCGCGAGCCGCATCGAGTCCACCGTGAACGCCTCGCAGGAGGCCGTGACGAGGGCTGAGCAGGCCGCCGCTGAAGCGCGCGAGCACGCCGCTCGCGTCGCCGAGGTCGAGGCCTCGCCGGCCATCGGCGCCGCCGCGGACGACGTCCTGCGCCGCCTGGAAGAGGACTACCAGCTCCTCACCGACCTCGCTCAGGAGCTGCACTCGCGCATCGCCAACCTCTCCGTGCAGGCGCCGCCCGTTGAGCCCGAATCTCCCCCGGCCGAGGAGCCGGAGGATGCCTTCATCGCGGCGCAGATGCAGGCGGAGCCGGGCGCCTGGCGGGAGGCCGGCCTCTGGGCCGCGCAGCCCCCGGCCGCCGCGCCGCCGGCCGCCGAAGAGGCGCCATCGCCCGCCGAGTGGCCTGCCGAAGCGCCGGCCGCTACGGACACGGAGTGGGAGGCCTACGTCGCTCCCAGCCCGGCTATCGAGCCGGAGGCTGCTCACGCCGCGGAAGCCGAAGCCCCGTCGTCCGAGGCGGAGCCTGCCGCCATCGAGAGCTCGCCTGCCGAGCTGGAGCCCGCCGATGTCCCCGAGGAGGGCGCGATCGTTGGGGAGCCGTCAGACGTCCGCCTCGACGCCGGCCAGTTCATCGTCAGGATATCGCCCGTGCCTGACTTCGACCGCCTGCTCAACCTGGATGGCGCCCTCGGCCGCATGGGCAACGTCAGCAACGTCAGCCTCGCCGACTACGCGGGCGAGGAGGTAACCTTCCGCCTCGAGATCCACATGCCTGAGTCAGCCGCCGAGTTCGCGCGCGAGCTTGCCGCCTGCTCCGGCCTCGCCATCGAAGTCGCCGGCGCTGCCGCAGACAGCCTTTCGCTGCGAGTCGTTTAGGAAGCCGGCATGTCCATTGCCGCTGCCCGCCAGAAGCGCGCCGCCCTCTACCTGAGCATCTGCGGCCTTTTGCTCATGGTCGCCGCCGTCAGCGCCGTCTCGGCGCGCGACCCGTCCGGGGTCTCGCTGCGCGTCGGCATGGTGCTCATGACCCTCGGCGCGGCGCTATGGCTGCCGCTGCCGGCGCTGCTGCCGGCGGCGCTCGTCATCTGGTTGGCGCCGAACGCCGCCCGCAGCTTCATGGAGGACGAAGCCCTCTTCGGCACCAACATGATGCTGGAGCTGCCGGGCCTTCTCGGCCTCGCTGCCTTCGCCAGCCTTGTGCGGCGCGCCCTCAAGAGCCTGGAGGAGGAGACCCTCCTCCTCGGCGCCCTGGGCGACGAGCTGGGCATCGACGCGGAGACCGGCGTCTACGAGGCGCGCCTGCTGCGACCCTCGTTGGACGGCGAGCTGGTGCGCTCGCGGCGCTTCGGCCGCGATTTCGCCCTCGTCCTCGTTGGCATCGACCCCCTGCGTCAGAAGTTTGACTACCGAAACGAGGCGGTCTGGCAGGCTAGTTTCGCCGCCACGGCCCAGCTCCTCAAGACCACGCGCGCCTACGACCGCGTCTTTCGCTACGAGGCCTCCGGCTTCGCCGTCCTCCTGCCGGAAGCCGGCCCGCGCGAGGTCATCGGCCTCGTCAGCCGCCTGCGCGGCGCCGCCCGCCGCCAGAAGCCCGCCGAGGGCGAGCCCGGTGGACCGTTGCCCATCCAGTTTGGCGCCACCTTCTTCCCTCAGTGCGCCACGACGACCGATGACCTCATCCGGCGCGCCGAGGTGGCCCTGCGCATCGCCGACAGGAACATCGACCGCCTGCAGCTGGACAGCGCCGAGGCGCCCTCACCGCCAGCGCCGGAGACCCTGCGCCGCGCCCTGGCCGCGTCCCAGGCGCATGCGGCCGCGATGGCAGCTCCGGGGGCCGGCAGCGCGGCGACCGCGGGCGCGGGCGCCGCCGCGAGCAACGTCGACATCTCCGGCCTGCTGCAGCACCTGGACGAGACGCTGCAGATGATCCGCTCGCTGCGCTCCAATCGCGCCGCCTAGCAGGGATGCTGAGAAAACTCTAAGACGGTCCTTCGAGAGCCTCAGGATAGGCGTTTCTAGAAGCGCTCATCCTGAGGCTCTCGAACCACAGCTTGTTCAAGACGGGCTTTTCAGCACCCTGCTAGCCCTCGCGTTCCTGCCGACGGATGAGGAGCACCGGCACGCCGCTCTGGCGCAGCACGGCGTCCGCCACGCTGCCGAAGACCAGCCTGCCCAGCCCGCCGCGGCCGTGGCTGGACATGACGACGAGGTCGGCGCCGCGCTCCGCGGCGGCGCTCACCACCGCCTCGGCCGCCTCGCCCTCCATCACCAGCGCCTCCACGCGCCCGCCTCGCTCCAGCCGCGGCCGCAGCGCCTCCAGGTAGGTCTGCGCCTCTTCCCGCTCCGCCGCTGTCATCTTCTCCAGCAGCTCCACGTTCGCCGCGGCGGCCGCCGGCGACTCGAAGATGGCGGGCGGCTGTGCGAGCCGGCGGCTCAGCGGCTCCACGGCCCGCAGCAGCAAGAGGCGCGAGCCGAACTTCGCCTGCAACTCCACCGCCGTCGCCAGGGCGTCCTCCGCTAACTCCGAGCCGTCCAGGGGTACGAGGATCGTTTCGAACATGCCCGCATTCTAGCAGGGCCGTTCGTTCATGGCGGCCCGCGCGGGGCTACTGCACCGTGATCGTCCCGCTCATGCCCTGGCCGTGGATCTGGCAGAAGAAGTTCATCCCGCCCGCCGCGGCGGGCGCCGTGAAGGTGAGCGTGCCGCTGGACCCGCCGCCGATGTTGCCGCTGCTCGGCCCGTTCTGGATCGTCATCGTGTGGGTGAAGCTGTCGTTGTTCTGGATCGAGACCGTCACGGCCTGGCCGGCGCGCACCGTGAGCGTCCTCGGCGAGTAGGCGAGGTTGGCGATGGTCACGCTCAACGTGGCGGCGCCGCCACCGCCGCCGGACGGCGCGCTCGTCGGCGAGGCCGCCGCCGGCGCCGGCGGCGAAGCACCGTACTTGTCGTCGCCGCCGCAGGAGAGCAGCAGTACGCTCAAGATCACGAGGCCAAGTGCGACGAAGAGGCCGCGGATACCCAGCTTCATGTCATCCCCTTTCGATACTCGCGCGTCGCGTTACTGCACTGTAATCGTGCCGCTCATCGTCCCTTGGCCGTGGATCGCGCAGAAGAACGTCAGCGTGCCGGCCTGCATTGGCGTGAAGCTGACGGTCTCGCTGTCGCCGCCGGAGATCGTCCCGCTGTTCACGACTCCGGTGATCGTGAAGGTATGGCCGGCGCCGTCGTTGTTGCGGACGGCGATGCTGACCGGCTGGCCCGCCTGCACCGTCAGCGTCTTCGGCGTGTAGGCGAAGCCTGAGATCGTCACGCTCAGGGCGCCGCCACCCGCCGGCATGGTCGTCGGCGTGGCTGTCGGCGCCGGCGGCACGGGTGTGTTCGTCGGGGCAGGCGCCGGCGGCGCCGTCGTCGGCGTGGCGGCCGCGGGCGCGGGCGGGCTAGTGGCGGCCGCGACGGGCGCGGGCGTGCTCGTCGCGACGGCCGTGACCGGCGCCGTCGAAACCACCGCCGGCGGCGATGGCCCGGCCGCGGTCTCCTCCCCGTCTTCGTCCCCGCCGCCGCTGGCTACGGCCACGACAATAGCGACGATGACGACAACGGCTGCCAGGACGCCCAGAACGGTCCTGTTCATGCGCTCCCCCTTCAGGAACCGGACGCGTTACCAAGGAGAGGTACGCTGGGCAGGCCCTGAGGGGTTCTCTTGGGGCGCAAGCGCGGACGCCGCGTCCGGAGACGGGCCGCCACGCCGGCGGGATCCATCCCGCGGGCCCAGAATGCCGAAGGCCAGGCTTCGGCCTGGCCTCGCCTCCGTCCCTTAGAATCGCGACAGCACCTCGCGCGTCGAGGCGAGATGACGGTCGCACTCTCGTCCTGAGCGACCGCGCCGGCGGCAGCCTTATGCCGCCACGCTAGTGGCCTAGAGACGCGAAAGCACCTTGCGCGTCGAGATGACGTGGCGGTCGACGCGCAGCTCCTTCGCGTCGATGCCCAGGGCGAGGCCGATGAGCTGCGGCAGGTGGAGAATGGGTACCTCCAGCCCGTCGACCGTGGCGTACTTCGCAGCGTCCGGCTGCTGCGCGTCCAGGTTCAGGTGACAGAGCGGGCAGGGCGTCACAAGGCAGTCCGCCCCCTCCGACTGCGCCTCGCTCAGGTGGTTCGCCGCCATCGCCAGCGAGTTCTTCTTGTTGATCGTCATGATCGGGAAGCCGCAGCACTTGTCCTGCCCCTCGTAGGTCACCAAGGTGCAGCCCACCGCTTCGATGACCCGCTCGAGGTAGTGGTCGCGATCCGGGTGCTCGTCGTAGCCGAGGACGGACTCTGGCCGCAGGATGTAGCAGCCGTAGAACGGGCCCGCCTTGAGGCCGGTGAGCGGCTTCTTGACCAGGCCGCGCAGCTTCTCCAGCCCCAGGTCTTCCACCAGCACCCAGAGGAAGTTCTTCACCTCCAGGCCGGCCTCGGCGTCGTACTGCAGGCCCTCGTCCGCCAGCGTCTCGTTCACCCGCGCGGCAAGCTGAGCGTTCTTGCGCAGGCGCTGCTGCGCCAGGCTCTGCACGCCCTGGCAGGTGCTGCAGATGTTGATCAGGGGCAGCCCCAGCCGCTGCGCCATCGCGAAGTTGCGCGCGTTCAGGGCGTCCGCCGTCTCCATGCTGTGCTCGCTGATGACGCCGGCGCCCGTGCAGTTGCCGTCGTACAGCTCCACCAGCTCGATGCCCAGCTCCGGCGCCACCCGCACCATCGACGTGTACAGCTCCGGGCAGGCGCCCTTGGAGACGCAGCCCGGCCAGAAGGCGTATCGCATCCTAATGACTCCCCCCGCTCGGCTGCTTCGCGAAGCGCCGGAATATCCGCTTGATGTGCTTGATGCCGCCGATGCGCTTGTGGAACGGGCTCGGCAGCTTCCCCGACCGGATCATGCGCAGCGCCACCGGCAGGTCCGAAAGCTGGCCGAGGACGTTCAGCTTGCCGTGCGTGAGGATCGGCAGGCGGAACTCGTCCAGGCGGCCGCTGTGCTCCACCAGCTCGACGAACGCCTCCGTGTGGCGGGCGCCGTAGTTGCCGGTGACGCCGGCGTGCGTCGCCTTCGCGCGCAGCTTCAGGATCAGGTCCATCGGCTTGACGTCCTTGGGGCAGACCTGGACGCACATGTTGCAGCGGGTGCAGTCCCACATGCCGCTCGGCTCGCTGTACTCGCGCAGGCGAGCGAGGTCATCCGAGTCGCGCGGGTCGCCGACGAAGCGCCACGCCTTCGCCAGCGCCGCCGGGCCGAGGAACGTCGGGTCCACCTCCAGCACCGTGCAATCCGACACGCAGGCGCCGCACATGATGCAGTTCATCACCTCGGTCAGCGCCGTCATCGCCTCGTTCGGCACGAGGTACTCGCGCTCCGGCGGCGGCCCCGAGGGCTGCAGCCAGGGCTTCACGGCGCGCACCTGGTCCCAGAAGGGCGCCATGTCCACGACGAGGTCCTTGATCACCGGCATGTTGCCCGGCGGCTCGACGACGACCTCGTCGGCGCCCTCAGCGGTCAGGCTGCGTACCTGCGTCTTGCAGGCGAGGCGGGCGCGGCCATTGATGCGCATGGCGCAGGAGCCGCAGATGGAGCTCCGGCAGGAGCAACGCAGCGCCAGCGTGCCATCTTCGTAATCCCGGACCTCAAGGAGAGACTCGAGGACGGTCGCGTGCTCGGGCATGTCGACGCTGTACTCCTGGAAGCGTTCCTTCTCTTCGGGCCGCTCCGGGTCGAAGCGCTTGACCTTGAGCCTTACCTGCACGAGGGGATCCCTTTCCAGCGCCCTCCCAGCTGCGCATCGCTCCCGCGCTGCTCCGCCTTGGAAATTGGAGAGGGTGGGGGGACACCCCCCACGCCCCCGGTCAAGAGGCTCTGCCCCCTGTACCCCCGTGTCTGGGTTTCGTCGGTCGCCAAGCGGGGGTCCAGGGGGTGCGACCCCCTGGCGGGGAGTCTGAGAGCCTGCCCTGAGCTTGTCGAAGGGGGCGTCCCCTCAGAAACCGTTCCACTCATAGGGCGGAGCAGACAAGCCCTGAGGAAGGGCGCAGGATGCGCAGCCCTGATACGCGCAGTGCCCATCAGTAGACCCTTTCCTGGGGCTGCCACCGCGTTATCGTTACGGGCAAGTACGCCAGCTGCGGCCCTCCGGCAGTACGAGCGACCAGCGTGTGCTTGAGCCAGCCCTCGTCGTCTCGGCTGGGGAAGTCGCGCCGGCTGTGCGCCCCGCGGCTTTCGGTGCGGTTTAGCGCGCAGGTCGCGATCGCCTCGCCCAGGTCGAGCACGAAACTCAGCTCGAGGGCGGCCAAGAGACTCATGTTGAAGACCCTCCCCTTGTCCGGCACCGAGACCTTTTCGTAGCGCTGCCTGAGCGCCGGCATCGCGCCGACTGCTTGGGACAGGCCTTCTTTGGTGCGGAATATCCCCACCTGCGTGTTCATCGTTGTGCCGAGGTCGCGGCGAATACCGGCGATGGTGTCGCCGGCCTGCGGCCGCGCCAGGAGGGCTTGGAACTCCTGCTTGGCCCCTGAAATGGCCGCATCGGCGGCGACCTTGCCGGGCTTCACGCCGTGGACGTACTGACCGGCTGCATGTCCGGCCCGTCGCCCGAAGACGACGGTCTCGAGCAGCGAGTTGCCGCCAAGCCGGTTGGCGCCGTGCACGCTCACGCAGGCGCATTCGCCGGCGGCGAACAGCCCCCTCACTCCCTGCCAGCGGCCGTCCTCGTCCCAGCAGCGGCCGTCGATGTCCGTCTTGATTCCGCCCATGAAGTAGTGCATGCCCGGCCGTACCGGGACCGGCTCCTCGAGGGCATCCACGTCGGCGATATCGCGCGCGAGCTCGTAGATCTGGGGCAGGCGCTCGAGAATCCGCTCGCGCCCGAGGTGGCGCAGGTCGAGGAGGATGAAGCCGTTGACGCCTCGGCCCTCGTCGATCTCCGTCTGTTCCGAGCGGCTGACGACGTCGCGGGCGGCCAACTCCTGGCGCTCCGGGGCGTAGCGGGCCATGAACCGCTCGCCTTCGGCGTTGAGGAGGTACGCGCCTTCGCCGCGCGCGCCCTCGGTTATCAGGATGCCGTTGTGGAGCGTCGTCGGGTGAAACTGGACGAACTCCATGTCCATGAGAGAGGAGCCGGCGCGGTAAGCGAGGGCTATCCCATCGCCGGTGCAGATGAGCCCGTTGGTCGTGGGCTGATACGCCTGGCCGATGCCCCCCGTGGCGATGACGACGGCCTTCGCCAGGACGGCGTGAACCTCGCCGGTGCGCAGCTCAATCGCCACAGCCCCGCGGCACTCCCCGTCCACGACGATAAGCGAGGTCGCGAACCACTCCTCGTACACGTGCGTGCCCGCCTTGACGACCTGCTCCCAGATGACGTGGAGCATGACCTGACCCGTTATGTCGGCCACGAAGTGCGTTCGCGGGAAACCGGCGCCACCGAAGGGCCGTTGCTGCAGCGTCCCGTCCTCTCTGCGGCTGAAGGGGACGCCCATGCGCTCCAGGCTGACGATGTCGCCGGGGGCCTCCGCGGCCAGAACCTCGATGGCGTCCTGGTCTCCGAGGTAATCGCTGCCCTTCACGGTGTCGAAGGCGTGGGCCTCGCAGGAGTCGTCCGGCCCCAGGGCGGCGTTGACGCCACCCTGAGCGGCCGCGGAGTGGCTACGCAGCGGGTGGACCTTAGAGATGATGGCGACGTCGGCGCCCTCCGCCTGGGCGGCGAGGCCGGCGCGCATGCCGGCGAGGCCGGCGCCGATTATCAGGACATCGTGCTGGTAGACGGCCATGAGGGGGTCCTCCGTGGGCCTCGGGGCCTGCCTGCGGACGCGTCGCAATCCGATGTTAGCTCTCGTCCCAGGTACGGGCAACCAGCCCGGCGGCTGGACGCACAGGGCTGACGCTACTCAATCGCGAGCCTGGCTAACCGCTTAAGAGTGATATCGAGAGCTAGAACGGGCTCTAGGCCGGAGGCCCGTGGCGGCATGGAGGAGGCCCCGAACATTCGGGGCCTCCTCCGCGTCAACGCGTCCGTCCTGCGCCGGCGTTATCGACGCGGGCGATCCCTCTCGCCCAGGGTCGGCATCAGCGGCACGTAGACGCCGGCCTTGGCGATGGCGTACTTGGCAAAGAAGTCGCCGCCCAGCGAGAAGCAGGCGACCACGGCGAGGACGGCTTCGGAGAGCGGCGCGGCGAGCCCCACGACGCCGGCCGCGATCGGCACGACGAGGCCGGCTCCCAGCGTGCCGAGATAGAAGACGAGGGCGACGCGGCCGTGCATCAGCTCCGCCACGGAGCGCTGCGCGGCGCGGGTCGCGTTGCGCATGACGCCGAGGTAGAAGCCCAGCATCACCGCCGCCGACAGGCCGATCCAGAGCTCGATGAGGCCGACGGTCGCCTCGTCGGCGCCGTCCTTGGCGAAGGGCAGGAGGACGAGGAGGGCAGCGCCGCCGCCGCGCAGCGCGTAAGCGGCGTACAGCACGGGCAGCAGGGGCGAGTTCCAGAACGGCACGCCCTTCGAGGCGGCGTAGACGTTGCCCTTGTAGACGATGAGGATGGCGGCGCCGAGGAGCGAGACGGCGAGAAAGGCGCCGCCGACGTAGCCGTCCGGAAAGACGAAGTAGAGCAGCGCCCCCGGGACGAAGAGGTTCATGCCGACGAAGCCGCGGGCGATCCAGGAGCTCTTGGCGCGGAACATCCGCCAGAAGCGCTCCGGCCGGCCGAGGAAGAGCAGGTGGAAGACGCCCGCGAGCGCCACGGTCGCCGTCGCGGCGGCGAGCCCGGCACGCTGGTCGAAGGCGAGGGCGAAGAGCCAGGCGCCGGCGCCGACGCCGGAGAGAAAGTGGCCGATGATCAGGAGGAGGCCGCGTCCCTCCACCCACTGGCGCTGCGGCCGAAACGTTGCGCCCAAGTCGGCGAGGAGGCGGTCGTACGCTCCGCCCTGAGCCTGCCGAAGGGTGGTGGTGCTCATGGCGGCAGGTAGTAAACGGACGGCTTCGTGCCCAGCTCCGGCTCGAGCGGCGCGCCGCCGCGTGTCTCGATTAGACGCCAGACCTCGCTCTCCGGGTCATCCAGGTCGCCGAAGACTCGGGCCCGCGCCGCGCAGTTGGCGACGCAGGCCGGCTCCAGCCCGGCGTTGACGCGGTCGATGCAGAAGTTGCACTTCATGACGATGCCGCGGTTGGCGTCCGAGTAGCGCGCCTCCTCGTAGGGCGTGAGGCCCTGGCCGGGGAAGTACTCGCGCTGGTCTTCGTTGAAGTAGCGCGCACCGTAGGGGCAGGCCTGCATGCAGGCGCGGCAGCCGACGCAGGCCTCCGCGTCGATGTCGACGACGCCGCCTTCGCGGTAGTGGCTGGCGCCGGTCGGGCAGACGCTGACGCAGGGCGCCTCGGCGCAGTGGAAGCAGAGCAAGGGCAGGAAGACCAGCTGCGTGTCCGGGAAGCAGCCGAACTCGCGCTTCGCCAGCCGGGCGAAGAGGACGCCGGGCGGCGTGCCGTTCTCTGCCTTGCAGCTGAGCTGGCAGCCGTAGCAGCCGACGCAGCGCTTGAGGTCGATGACCATACCGTATCTCATGGCACCACCCTCAGCTTGACGCAGGTGTCCAGGCCGAGGTTGACGGGGCTCATGTGCTCCCAGTCGACCTCCAGCAGCTCGTTGAAGAAGACCCCCTTGCCGCGCGCCACGGGCAGCGTCTCCGCCCAGTGGCCAGCGCAGCCGCCGATCCCCAGGCCTTCCGGGTGCACTGCCTCCGTCAGGTGGAGGCGGCCGCGCACGCGGCGGCCGTGCACCGACTCCAGCCAGACCTGCTGGCCCTCGCAGAGGCCCTTGCGGCGGGCCGTCGTCGCGTTGATGGCGATGGCGTAGGAGAAGGGGTCGAGACGGCTCGCCTCGTCCAGCCACGGGTTCTCGTTCGTGAAGCTGTTGGTGTGGATCGTGTCGCGGTAGTAGAAGCCGTAGAGGTCGAAAGAGGCGTCGTCCACCTCATGCGAGGGGCAGGGCAGCCAGCGCGGCAGGGGGTCGTAGTAAGCATCGTGCCACTCGAGGCCGTGCTCGCGCGCGATGGGCTTCGCCTTCGCCAGGAGGTCGACCATGAACTCCCAGTAGACGGGCACGCGCACGTCGAGGAAGGGGCGCCAGTAGACCTCTTCGACGCGCTTGGGCCAGCTGATCACGCCCTGTTCTTTGAACCACTCCAGGCCGCGCTCGGGACCGAAGTTGCAGGTCAGCTCCCGGTCGCAGATCTCCTCGTAGGTATAGCGCGTCTCGAGGTCGAGGCGCTGGGGCCCGTCGAGCTTCAGGTAGACGTTCAGCGCCGCGTTGTACTCTTCGCGGATCCCGATGCGGTCGGCGATCTCGAGGAGCACCTCGGGCGCCGGCCGGCGCTGGCCGGCGGGCGGCACGGCCGGCTGCTTGATCGGCCAGCTCCATTCGCCGAGCCCGGCCGGGTGGTTGAAGATGAACGGCGCGTTCGGACGCGCGTCGTACGACTCCAGGTAGCAGGCGTCCGGCAGGATGATGTCGGCCAAGGCGGAGAACTCGGTCAGGGTGATGTCGAAGGAGACGATGAACGGGATCCGCTCCAGCGTCTTGGCCACCGTCTCGGCGTTGCCGACGCTCATCACGGAGTTGGCGCCGTAGCTGATCATCGCCTCCGGCCGGTAGGGAAGGCCGAAGCGCGACCAGAGCTCCTCCTGGTCGCTGGAGGCCAGGGTGGGGCTGTTCATGCCCAGCGGGAAGAGGCCGCTGAGCGACATGCTGTCCGGCACTCTCGGGTCCGAGAAGGGATAGGGCAGGTGGGGCGCCACCCAGGTGCCGGTGACCATGAGGCCGTCCGGGCCGGCCGTGGGGACGAAGTGGGGCTTGCCGGTCTCCGGGTGGCCGTAGGAGACGGGGTTGAAGCCCAGCGCGCTGCCGACGACGTCCGAGGCGCCGACGACCTGGTTGAGCAGCTCGATGGCCAGACAGTTGTAGAGCGAGTTCTTGTGGCCCTGCGAACCGCGGAAGTAGATCGCGGCGACCGGCCGGTAGGGAAGGGTCTTCCCATCGATCTCGATCGTGCTGCCGACCCTCGCTTCGGCGGCGAACTCGCGGGCGAGGCGGTCGATCGTCTGGGCCGGGATCGTGCTGACGCCTTCGGCCCACTGGGGCGTGAACCGGCGCAGGTGGTCGCGGAGGAGGGAGAAAGCGGGGCGCGCCCGCACGTCGCCCACGTCGTACTCGCCCAGGAGGGCGGCGCTTGTCGGGCAGGACTCGTCGTAAGGCACCGCTTGCTTGCGCTCGCCGTCCCAGACCAGCGGCTTGCCGGACGCGGCGTCGCGCACGTAGCGCCCGTCGGGCCCGATGAGGTAAGAGGCGTTCGTCTTGCCGGCGAGGTACTCGGCGTCCCAAACCTCGAGCTCGTTGACGATGACGTTCGCCATGGCCAGCGCCAGCGCCGCGTCCGTGCCGGGCCTCAACGGGACCCACTCGGTAGCTTTCGCCGAGGCGAAGTTGCACATCGGATCGACCACCACCATCTTCATGCCGCGGACGCGGGCGTCGGCGGCGTCGCCGATGTTGCTGCCAGCGACGTGGCCGGCGCCGTGTCCTTTGGAGGCGCCGAAGTAGATGGCGTACTCGCAGTGCTGGAAGTCGGGCACGAGGGACCAGGAGGCGTGGAACAGGCCGGCGACGACGTGAGCGCCGTTGCCGCAGTGCAGACCGCCGCCCGCCGCCCAGGAGTTGGGCGTGCCGAAGGCGCCGGCGAAGGCGTTGATCGGCACGCGGGAGGACGTGTTCGTCGTCGTGCGCTGGACGAAGAGCTTGCGGGGGTCGTCCTCATGCACCTTTCGCAGGCGCTCGACGACCTCGTCTAGCGCCTCGTCCCAGGTGATCTCCTTCCAGCCGGGGTCGACGCCGAGGCCCTTCTGCGGGTTCGTGCGCCGCAGGGGCGCGTTCACGCGGTTGGGGTCGTAGAGGGTCATAATGCCGGAGACGCCCTTGCCGCAGAGCCGGCCTTTGCCAATGGTGCTGTCCGGGTTGCCCTCGATCTTGACGACGACGCCGTCGACTACGTGGGCGCGGATGGAGCAGGAGCCGTAGCAGAGGGCGCAGGCCGAGGCGATCCACTCATCGGTCGCGTTGCCCATCAGCCCCCTCCTTCGAACGCCGGCAGCACCATCAGGTTCACCTTTGCAGGGGCGTCGGGGCCCGTCACGTCGTCGGTCATGCAGGCTTCGCCGTCGTTGAGGAAGACGCGCAGGTGGGTTTGAACCTGGTCTGGGGCGCGGAAGACGGCGGCGCGGAACTCGGCGCCGTACGCTTCGCCGAGGAGGCTGAGGAGGTCCTGGACGGTCGTCCCATCCTCGATCTCGACGCTGGCCTCGCGGCGGCCAGCCAGCCGCTCGAGGAAGCCGAGAAACCTCACGGTCACCTGGCGCTTCAGGACCATCACCTTCCTTCTGGAGGCGTGACGGCAGACCGGCTCCCGCCACGAAGGGGCGTGGCGCTCATTGTACTACACTCCGAGTGTATGAGTATCCTCCGGCGGCTCTATATATCGACAGGATCGTATCCAAGGCCCGTCCCGGCGCGATGTCCAGAAGGCATGACCTTAGGGGCCGTCTGGCCCTTGTTTGGCTACGTCCGCAGGCCACAAGTATCGAATGCCCGCAGGGGCGTCTGCGCGCCTGAAGAAGCGACGCCCGGCGCCGCGCGGGCCTTCGATGAATGTCGCAACGTAAGGACTGGCGAAGGAGGGTCAGCACGTGAAGATCACGAAGCTAGAGTGCATACCGATTACGGTGCCCTACACGCGGGCGCGTCAGGTGCGGGGACGGGCCGTGCCCGGCTCGCAGAACCTCCTGCTCAAGATCCACACGGATGAGGGCGTGGTCGGCATCGCCGAGAGCGGCGGCGCTGCCCTCGGCTACACCGGCGACAGCGTCGACTCGATCATCGGCTTCGTGAGGAGCGTATCGAGGCTGCTCATCGGCGCCGACCCGTTCAACATTGAGCGCCTCGTCGCTCAGATGGACACTGCCGCCAAGTACAGCAACCAGGCGATGGCGGTGGTCGACGGCGCCCTGTACGACATCGTCGGCAAGGCGCTGGGCGTCCCCGCCTACACCGTCCTCGGCGGCCTCTCCAACGAGAAGATCCAGCTCGGCTGGGTCCTCGGCTACGGCACCTTCGTCACGCCGGACGACGCCGCGACGCGGTCTGTAGAGGTGGTGAAGGAAGGCTACCGCGCCATCAAGCTGAAGGTCGGCCGCGGCGCCGTCGAGGAAGACATAGACAACATCAAGGCGATCAGGGAGGCCGTGGGCTACGACATCCGCCTCGGCATCGACGCCAACGGGACATGGGACTACTTCCAGGCGCTGACCGCCCTGAAGAAGATGGAGAAGTACGACATCCTTCTCTGCGAGCAACCGGTGCCCTGGCGGGAGATCGATAACCTGGCGCGGCTGCGCCAGAAGGTCGGCATTCCGATTTGCGCCGACGAGTCGGCCACCGAGCTGACCCACCTGCTCCAGCTCATCGAGAAGGACGCCGTGGACGCCCTCTTCATCAAGCTGGCGAAGGTGGGCGGCATCACCCAGGCGAAGAAGTGGGTCGCCATAGCCAAGGCGGCCGGCATCCCCGTGATGTGCGGCTGCATGGTGGGGACCGGGCTGGAGACGGCCTGGCAGGCGCAGTTCCTCGCCGCCGAGGAGTGGATGGGCCACCTGGAGCAGGAGAACCTCGGCGTCCTGATCATCCACGACCAGTTCGAGACGGTGAGGCAGCCGATAACGGACGACCTCATCAAGTGCGTGCCGCG